>JBLHFB010000091.1:0-6777 GCA_047614865.1 Gammaproteobacteria bacterium
GAAGCCAAAACGTTTCTTCGGTGCGGCTCGGAATATTGAAGAGGGCGGAAGCCTTACGATTATTGCTACCGCGCTTGTAGACACCGGCTCTAAGATGGACGAATTGATTTACCAAGAATTCAAAGGCACGGGTAACTCCGAAATCCAATTGAATCGTCGAATTGCTGAGAAACGTGTTTTCCCATCAATGGACATTAACCGTTCCGGCACACGCCGCGAAGAGTTTTTGGTTAATAGCGAAGAGCTACAAAAGACTTGGATCCTACGCAAACTGGTTCATCCGATGGATGAGTTGGCTGCGATGGAATTTGTTATGGATCGCATGAAAGCGACTAAAACAAACAAAGAGTTTTTTGACTCTATGAAACGTTAATTTACTTTTAACGTTTCAAAAAAAAAGCCCGCGTACTGCAAAGTACGCGGGCTTTTTTGTGTTCCTAAGCAAGCTGCCAAGCCGGTTGCTTGCTTCTTCTGAGATTACGACTCGCGTGAGATTGCCTTGTGTCCAATATCATTACGGTAGTAAACACCTTCCCAGTCGATTTCAGCAACACCGCGATAGGCTAGTCCTTGCGCTTGGGTTACCGAGTTGCCAAGTGAGGTAACGCATAATACGCGGCCGCCAGCGGTCACAATGTTGCCATCTTTGCTTGCTGTGCCGGCGTGGAAGACTTTGCAGCCCGTCGCATTTGCGGCCTCAATACCGGTTATCGTTTCGCCTTTGCCATACGCTGCAGGGTAACCGCCTGCCGCTAGTACAACGCCAACCGCTGCACGAACGTCGAACTCGGCTTCTACTCCAGCAAGGCCGTCGCCCAATGCCGCAAGGCATAGATCAACTAGGTCCGACTTCATTCGCATCAGAATTGGCTGTGTCTCAGGGTCACCAAAGCGGCAGTTGTACTCCAAAACCTTTGGCGTTCCGTCCGGCGAAACCATGATCCCCGCGTATAGGAAGCCGGTGTAATCATTTCCTTCAGCAGCCATGCCTTCCACAGTTGGCACAATAACTTCCCGCATAATTCGTTCGTGAATTTCTGGGGTTACAACCGGGGCAGGTGAGTAAGCACCCATCCCGCCAGTATTCGGGCCGAGGTCCCCATCAAGCGCTGCTTTGTGGTCTTGTGAGCTCGCCATTGGAGTGATGTTTTTACCGTCGACCATCACAATAAAGCTGGCTTCTTCGCCTACCAAAAACTCTTCAACCACCACGCGGTTGCCTGCATCGCCAAAAGCGTTGCCAGCTAGCATGTCTTCAACGGCAGCAATGGCTTCTTCAACAGTGCCCGCCAAGATCACACCTTTACCTGCAGCAAGGCCGTCTGCTTTAACCACAATTGGAGCGCCTTGTTCCTTGATGTAAGCCACTGCAGGCTCAATCTCGGTGAAGTTGCCATATGCTGCGGTAGGAATGTTGTGGCGCGCTAAGAAGTCCTTTGTAAAGGCTTTAGAGCCTTCTAACTGAGCAGCGCCGGATGTTGGGCCGAAGCATTTCAACCCGGCATCTGCAAACTTGTTAACCACGCCCCCAACTAGCGGTGCCTCTGGACCAACAATCGTCAGCTCAATTTGCTTTTCTTGAGAAAAAGCCAATAGAGCATCGATGTCTTCTGCACCAATCGCAATATTCTCAAGTTTAGGCTCTAACGCAGTGCCTGCGTTGCCTGGGGCTACAAAAACCGTTTCCACGTCTTTGTTTTGAGCCGCTTTCCACGCTAATGCGTGTTCGCGGCCACCGCCGCCAATAACTAGAACTTTCATTCTCTATATATCCTTAGTCGTGGCTAATTGGGTTGGCAACCAGCCTGCCTGTTTAGGCAAAACTTTAAGAAAGCCGTCTACGGGCCTCCCAAAACCTAACGGTTTGACTGAGGCGGGCTGGCAAGGCGCAGCGTGGGCAAGGAAGCGGAGTGTACAAGTTGTACATGGGCATTCCGAGCCAGTGCTGCAACGCTGCCAGCGCGCCTCAGACGAAGCGGCTTAGTGCCTAAAATGGCGCATTCCGGTGAACACCATCGCTATACCCGCTTCATCAGCTGCAGCAATCACTTCGTTGTCACGCATTGAGCCGCCCGGCTGAATTACCGCAGTAATCCCAGCAGCAGCAGCGGCATCAAGGCCGTCACGAAACGGGAAGAACGCATCAGACGCCATTACCGAACCTTCAACTACCAAGCCTTCATCAGCTGCTTTAATGCCGGCAACACGAGCTGAGTAAACGCGACTCATTTGGCCAGCGCCAACGCCAATGGTCTGGCCGTCACGGGCGTAAACAATCGCGTTTGACTTAACAAACTTGGCAACCCGCCATGTGAACAATAGGTCTTTCAATTCTTGTTCGGTAGGCTGACGCTTGGTCACGACGGTCAAATCGTCTAGGCCAATAGCGCCCAAATCGCGGTTTTGAATCAGCACGCCACCATTTACGCGTTTGAAGTCCAACGCCGGCTGTGAGGCCGCCCATTGGCCACAAGTCAAAACGCGTACGTTTTGCTTAGCGCCAGTAATGTCCAATACGCCGTCTTCTACAGAAGGAGCAATAATCACTTCAACAAACTGACGTTCAACAATCGCGGTCGCTGTTTCAACGGTTAAAGGCTGGTTGAAAGCGATGATTCCGCCAAATGCTGATGTCGGATCAGTTTTGAAAGCGCGGTCATAAGCCTCGAGCTGAGTGGCGGCAACAGCAACGCCACACGGGTTAGCGTGCTTGACGATTACGCATGCTGCGCCGTGGTTGAACTGCTTAACGCACTCAAGTGCAGCATCAGCGTCAGCAATGTTGTTGTAGCTAAGTGTTTTGCCTTGATGCTGAATAGCGGTGCTGATTGAAGGCTCGTTAATGTTGTTTTCAACGTAGAACGCAGCGCTTTGGTGGCTGTTCTCACCGTAACGCAAGTCTTCAACTTTCTTGTACTGACGGTTAAAGGTGCGTGGAAACTCAGCAGGCTCTGCTTCGCTAGCTGGTGCAGTACGTTGGCCAAGATAGTTTGAAATCGCTGCGTCGTAGGCAGCAGTGGTTTCAAAGGTCTTAACTGCAAGGTCGAAACGCGTTGCATGGCTAAGAGCGCCGTTGTTGGCGTTTAACTCGTCAATAACGCCAGCGTAGTCAGAAGCGTTAACAATAACCGCAACAGCTGTGTGGTTTTTAGCTGCAGAGCGCAACATGGTTGGCCCGCCGATATCAATGTTTTCAATTGCAGTCGGCAAGTCGGTTTCTGGCTTGGCAACAGTTGCTTCAAACGGGTAGAGGTTAACCACCAGTAAGTCGATTGGAGGAATGCCGTGCTCTTCCATCACGCCTTCATCTAAACCGCGACGGCCTAACAGGCCACCGTGAATTTTCGGGTGAAGTGTTTTAACGCGGCCATCCATCATTTCAGGGAAACCGGTGTGATCAGCAACTTCGATGACATCAAGGCCCGCTTCAGCAAGAATTTTGGCGGTTCCGCCAGTTGATAGTAGCTCTATATTATGAGCGGCGAGTTGCTTGGCGAATTCTAGTACGCCGGTTTTGTCGGAAACGCTTAAAAGCGCACGACGAATAGTGCGTAGGTCTTGAAATTCAACTTCACGAGCGACGAGGGACATTAACGGATTCCGTTCAAAATAAGGGTAAGTAAGTTTGTTTGTTGCTTAGTCGATGCCGTGCAGGGCAAGCTTTTTACGCAAGGTGCTGCGAGAAATTCCCAGCAAAATGGCGGCTTTTGATTGGTTGCCTCGGGTGTAATCCAAAACGCCATTTAGCAGTGGGCGCTCTAGTTCGGCTAAGAATAGGTTGTACACCTCGCTTGGCTGCTCGCCATCTAGGGCTTTGAAGTAGCGGCTCACGCCATCTGCTACATGTTCGTGCAAGGCGCGCGGTGTGGTTTCGGCTGGTGTCATGCCGGCTAGGCTTGGTAGTTCTGCTTTCACGGTTTCCCTTTATGCTGCTTGTTGTTCAATTTGAGATGAGACAGTGGCAAACCACTGTTCGATAAGTTCAAGCTGTGAGCTGGCGCTCTCAATGGTCATTAATTGGTTTCGAAAACTGCGTGCTGCAATTTGTTTTTCTGCTGAGAGGCTTTTGAGATACCAGCCAATATGCTTACGTGCAATGCGCAGGCCAGGCAGATTGCCGTAGAAGGCATGTAATTCGGCCACGTGTTGTTGTAGTAATTTGCCGATGTCTTGGTCGCACGGTGGGGCTAGGTGCTCGCCAGTTTCTAGATAATGATTAATCTCGTTAAATATCCAAGGGCGCCCCTGAGCAGCACGGCCAATCATGAGGCCGTCTACACCGGTATATTCGAACACCCATTTGGCTTGCTCTGGGGTTTGTATATCGCCATTGGCGACAACCGGAATCGAGATTAACGATTTGATCTGTTTGACGGTTTCATATTCAACGACGCCTTTATAAGCACAGGCGCGGCTACGACCATGAACGGCAAGCGACTGTATTCCGCTGTCTTGAGCGTGTTGGGCTACTAGCAAGGCGTTGTTACTGTCGGGGTCAATTCCCGTTCTGATTTTCAGCGTTACTGGGACATTAACCGCTTGCACGGTGGCTTCCAGAATTGCTTTAACGAGGTCGGTGTCCGATAGCAGCGCCGAGCCAGCATGGCGGTTGCAAACCTTTTTAGCAGGGCAGCCCATGTTGATATCAATGATTTGAGCACCACGCTCAACATTGTATTGAGCCGCTTCGGCCATCATCTGTGGATCGGCGCCGGCAATTTGCACCACACGTGGTTCAGTCTCGCCGCCGTGGTCTGTACGTAGTAATGATTTTGCTGTGCCCCAAAGCGCTGGGTTGGCCGAGGTCATTTCCGCTACCGCCATTCCGGCGCCGTGATTTTTGCAAAGTTGGCGAAAAGGCCTGTCAGTCACGCCTGCCATCGGGGCAAGGATGAGTGAATTCGGCAATTTGTATGGACCAATTTGCATCGTGGGGCAACGGGCTTTCGTTCGTAACAGGCCGCGGATAATACGCTTAAGAAATTATCCAAAACAGTCTTGACAGTTTGGCTGGAATTGGCATGTGGTTGTATATAAATTGGACAGATATGCCTGTATTTTATACAGAGCCTTACGCGGCAGGGGTTAACCCGTTTTGTCGGCTTCTTTCACCGATGACAGTATTTTTTACAGCTATGCTGCAATGCTGCGGATTGCAGCATCAAGTATGCGCATTTTGCTGTGAGGGATGCTGAGGTAAAACCCGAAAGCGGCGCGTTGAAATCTTTTACGACTAGCATTCAGTAGGTTGGTCGTTGCAGGCGCGGGCTGTCTAATTGGGATTGATTCGAAGTTCATAGCCCCAAACCCGTACATCAGGTGCGGCAATAACAAATTGGAATAAATTAGTCGTTCTCGGGTTGATTCTAGTTTGGTCTCCGAGAAAGTATTCGCTAGGCTTAAGTGAGCGTTGCGAGAAGACTTGGCCTTGCTGATTTAGCATAAGCAGCTGGAGTCTGGGGGCGACCAGTTCTACGTTGGCGGCATTGGCAATTTGGCCGTAGACGTAAATGCTTCCTTCTTCATGGTGAAGTTGGTGGCGGAGTATCTGCAGTGGTTCTGCTCGACGGCTTGCGGGCGGCTCGAGGTTGAGTTTGTGAAAACTGTAGTCCACCCAATTTTTTAGCACCGGTTGCATCAATAAAGCATCGCGGCTATACCAAATGACTTGGCTGCTAAATCCGCACAGCAATCCCGCTACTAACAACCGGCGAGGCCAAGGCCATCGCCGAGTTACGCTGGAGTTTCGCTTGCGCTCAGGTGGTAGTGGTATTTGTGGCTCATGCATTAGACGTGAAACTGATAGCCGATTTAGGAATCGCTCTTTGTTCCATCGACCCGAACCCAGTCTTCGTTTTGGCTGACTGTCAGACTGTCGATTTCTGAACGGTAGGCAGCAACCACGCTGCCTGCTTGCTCGGCCAAGATTCCAGACAATCCCAAAGCACCACCGGCTGCGGTAAGTCCACAAATACGCTCTGACAATTCAATTAGCGGGTTAGCCAGAATGTTTGCCACCATTACGTCTGCTGGCGCTGTATCGGCGGGTAAGTCATCAGGTAGGTATACGCTGATCTTCGCTTCAACGCGGTTGCGCTGCGCGTTATCTAGGGTGGCGGTTAACGCTTGAGGGTCGTTATCCACGCATACCACATGCTTGGCGCCCAACAGCGCCGCGCCAATAGCGAGAATCCCTGAGCCACTGCCGTAGTCGATAACGGTTTTCCCCTCGAGCTTGCCGCTGCAGGCTAGCGTATCGAGCCATTCCAAACAGAGACGGGTGGTGGCATGAGTGCCGGTGCCAAAAGCCAAGCCCGGATCGAGCTTTAGGTTGATTCGGTTAGGAACGGGTTCAAATCCCGTTGGGCACACCGCCAATTTCTGACCGAAGTCCATCGGCTTAAAGTGGCTCATCCACGCTCTTGTCCACTCTTGGTCTTCAAGTGTGGTGCAGCTAATCTGGTCTGGCCGAAGAGTGAGCTGTTCGCTTAATAGTGTCATGACCGCAGGTACGTCTGCATCGAGCGTGTAGAGCCCCGTTACCACAGTGAAATCCCATAGTGGAATAGTGCCTAGCGCAGGCTCCAAGATGGGTTGGTCATTGGCGTCGGTAAAGGTCACTGAGACTGCGCCGCTCGCTTCTAAAACGAACTCCGCTGCCTCTACCCGCGCACTCGGAAGCGTGCAGCGAATTTCCAGCCAGCTCATTTAAGGCTCGGCAGCAGAATATTTTCCAAATAATGGATATCTACGCCGCCTTTGATGAAGCCGGGGTCA
>JBLHFB010000092.1:0-6766 GCA_047614865.1 Gammaproteobacteria bacterium
ACCACCTCAGCTTGGTCTTGCTCTGCAAACCAGGCCGCAGCGGAATCCATTTTGTCTTGTGTTACTCCCATCGACATAAAAGAAAGCGATTGTACGGCGATTAGAATCGCGGCTGCGGGAACCCATCGACCCAGCCAAATAAGCCAAACTAGGCACAGTAATAGACCCAGCCCAGCAATGAGTAATAGGCTGTATTCAAGCCCAAGCAACGGAAGAAAAATCAGTCCCGCAACGACAGCGCCAGAGGCAGAACCCCAGCTGTTATAACCGCCAAGCAGGCCGGTTGCTTCAGCGTCCGACGACTGTTGCAGCAGGCTTATCAATTGTGGAAACAACGCGCCAGACACTATGCAGGCAGGCAGCATTAATAGAGCCGCCGATACAGCAAGTGAAGCCAGTGAAAAGTCTGCTGGTGTGTAGCTCCACCAAGCCAAATATCCGCCGAGTAATGCGATAGGTAATAGACCTAGAGTTACTGATGGCGAAACGGATCGCCACCGCAGCAACAGGCCGTTAAGCGCGCCACCCAAAGAAATACCGATCAGTACAATGGCAAGCATCAGCGAGAACGCATCATGAGTGCCACTGAACTCTAGTTGTAGCGCTCTAAACCAAATCACTTCAGCGGCCAGAATCACAAAGCCAACCGTTGCCGCAGCAACTATCGGCAAGCTACTTGTATTTAACCTTGAACTAGGCTGCTGGCCCGTTTGGCTTAAGCGGTAGCGAGTCTTTGTCTTCAATCGGTTCCAGCCAGGTAGAACCATAATGGCAGCCGTGGCTTGTAAAGCCAGCGCTAACAACGCTAATTGGTTCCAGCCGACGTCGTCACCCATTAGCAACGGCAGCGCCAATGCGCCCGCACAGGCCCCCAAAGTATTGGCTGCATATAAGAGCGACACGCTGTACTTGCCGCGAACGCTTGCCACCAATAGCGGCAGCGTCATGCCGAGCAAAACGGCTGGAATCGCAAGCAGGGTTGCCGCCAACAGCGGTTTCAGTACCAGCGCGCAGCCACCGCAGGCAGTCGTGGTTACCGCAACAAGCGGCAACAGTGAGGAGCTAGCATTACTCAGCAAAAAGAAAATTGCCGCGCCGCTTAACGCCGCACCAATCTCAATGGCGATGTATCCGCGAACAGGGTGGGTGAGGCTTTTTAGCCACCGGCTGGCAAGCTGGTAGCCAGCCCCCAGCCCCCCCATAAACGCCGCCAATACCAAAGTGCTGCTTTGGACCGTATTGCCAACTACTAAGCCGAGTTGCTCAAACCATAGGGTTTCAAAGATAAGTGCAGCCGCACCGGAACAAAGCGCGGCAACAAAAATTAGTAGAGGCATAGGAAAGAAGGACAAGTGAGACTTAGCCACGGATGATACGCGGCTTGGTTGAGAAGGGTGAAGCGGCCCGTTACATAGGCTAAATCGACGTGGCGATAGTTACTTAACTGGCTTTAGATTGTCACGGAAATTATGGCCATTTTTGACGTAGTGAGCAGCGCTGTATCCAAGCATTTTCGCTTGGCTGTCGCTGACTGCTTTGACCACTTTGCCCGGCGCGCCCATAACCAACGAGTTGTCAGGAATAACCGTGCCTTCAGTAATAAGGGCTTTTGCTCCAATCACACAGTTTTTCCCAATCTTGGCGCCGTTCAGTACAACCGCGCCGATCCCAATTAGGGTGTTCTCGCCAATCGTGCAGCCATGCAGCATTACCATGTGGCCGATAGTGCAATCTTTGCCGATGGTTAGCGGCACGCCAACATCGGTATGCAAAACAGAGCCGTCTTGAACGTTACTGTTCTCGCCAATTGTGATGGTGTCGCAATCGCCCCTAATAACCACGTTAAACCAGATGCTGGCATTCTTTTCGACAACCACAGAGCCAATCAGCGTGGCGTTTTCCGCAATAAAATACTGCTTGTCTGTAGGCAGAGTGGGGCGCCTGTCTCCGAGGGAATAAATCACTATTTCACCTGATAATGCAAAATGATAGAACTAAAAGCTGCTGAGAGCATACTGGCTAAAACGCCACCGTAAACAACGGCTTGCACGGTATACCAACCAACGAAATCCAGTGGGATTGATATTGCCAGCGCCAGCGCAATCGCGCCGCGTGATGCGGCAAACGTCGCAAGCCAAGGTTCATTGTCCTCGATCTTGGTTCCGGTTTCAAAAAGCAGCCAAAATATGGGTAGCATGGTTATCATGCGACCTAATAATACGAGGCCCGCGCCGATAAACATGGCCAACCAGCGGTCCGCGAATAGCCCCGGGGTAAAACTAGCGCCAGCGATGACTAGCAGGGCAATAACCGCCAAAGTATTCACCGGTCGCCAGAAACGCTCATCTATAAGGTTGCGGATTGATAGCGCTAAAACAACAGCAAATAGTGTTGCTGAGCCGCCTAGATAAATCACACACCAATTCAGTCCAAGTACGCTGGCTGTTATCGTGACAAGATTAGTAAAGGTTAACGACTTTTCCTTTGCCTCCCCGAAAAGCAATTGAAGGAACAGCCAGCCAACCGCGGCAAGCGACAGGCTGATGAGAACCGAACGAACCAGTTCGATCCCCCAAAATAAAGGATTCAATGCAACTTCCGGCATCACAAACGCGGTAAATGCGCTACCGCCGAGTGCTCCGGCCGCAAGGCTTTCAATTTCGAGCCGCTGACGGGTTGAATCGCTATTCATCAGTCCGCCGGGTATTTCTGGGATTGCCGACAAATCGCTTATTGCCAGCAAAAATGCAGCAAGCAAAGCAGCGGATAGCGGGAAGCCGACAGATGAGCCCACTAATCCAGCCAGCACAGCGGTAGACAAAAGAACAAAACAAGCGCCGCCGAGCAAGGCATATGCCAACCCAGGCTTCCATTGTTGCTGAAGACCATCGTGTGGAATCTTAAGCCCAAGGTGCAGCAGAATCACAGGCACGCACAAGTGCATTATCAGAGGGTTGATGTTTTCCCAATTCAGGCCGGTGTCTGCTCCGCGCGCACTTAGCCACTCGGAGCCAAGAAATCCGGCAACAAGTAGGAACAGCGGGAGTAAGTTACGTAAAATCATGTGCAAACAGTCGTTTGACAACATGCTGATGCAAGTTGTTTTTAGTGACGCTCTTATCTGGGCGGTAGTGCGATTGACTATATGACAACCGCAGACCACATTGTCACCCAATTGGAGAGTCATTATGTTGGAAATGTCACAGACCACGCCGGTCGAAAAAATTATTAGCCGATATGCCGACGGAGTTGTCCGGTTTCGCTGGCCTGTACTTATAGCTTGCCTAATGACTGTGGCGCTGGCGCTTTATAGCTGCGTGATAAATTTTGGCTTCACTACCGACTATCGAGTTTTCTTCGGCGACGATAATCCTCAGCTCGTTGCATTCGACAAGCTAGAAGCGACTTACACCAAAAACGACAATATTCTGATTGTGTTTGAGCCAGATGATGGTGACTCCTTCAGCGAGCACACCCTGCGAGCAATGGAGTGGATGACCGAGGAAAGCTGGACGCTTCCGTTCGCAACCCGTGTCGATTCGGTCACCAATTTCCAAAACACCTCAGACGACCAAGGCGATTTAATCGTTGCCGAGCTAGTGGAATTTGATGATGGAGTGAGCGACGAAGAACGCGAATACGCCAAAACAGTCGTCCTCAACGAGCCAGTGCTGGCTGGGCGCTTGGTTAGTGATGGCCGCTACACCGAGGCAGGACGTGTTGCTGCAGTGCAGATTACCTTCACCTTTCCCAAAGAAGACATTGACGAAGTACCCATAGCAGTAGATGCAGCGCGTAAAAAAGTCGCTCAAATGCATGAGAAGTTCCCGGGAATCACCACCTACTTAAGTGGCTCCACGATGCTCAACAACGCATTTTCTGAGGCAGCCATTGTCGATATGTCGACGCTCACGCCACTCATGATCGGCGTGGTAATTTTAGTGATGTGGTTGCTGCTACGCTCGGTTAGTGCAGTGCTTACTACCATGACATTGGTGGCGTTTTCGTCAATCATTGCGCTTGGAGTTTGCTTTGCCTTTGGGGTAAAACTCACCCCGCCAACGTCCGCCACGCCCAACATTATTATGACCTTGGCAATTGCCGACAGTATTCACATTCTTGTTAGCATGCTGGTGAAAATGCGTGACGGCGAAAACCGTGCCCAAGCGCTGAACCACGCCATTACCATTAACTTTATTCCCATATTTCTCACCTCAGCAACCACCGTGCTTGGTTTCCTGAGTATGAACTTTGCCGACGCGCCACCACTGCGTGAGCTGGGCAATATCTCGGCGGTTGGCGTTACTGCGGCATTCATTTTCTCGGTGACACTACTTCCAGCAATGATCTCGATCCTGCCGATGCGCGTTACTAAAAGCCGTGACCACATGGGCGCTGGCTTAGATTGGCTGGCGCGTACCGTGGTAGCTCAATACAAAGCCATTTTGGTAGTAATGAGCATTGTGGTGGTTGGCTTGTTATATGCGATGACCTTCAACAAAACCGACGACCGCTTTGTTGAATACTTTGACTCGCGAATTGCTTTCCGTACCGATACTGAGTTCCTACAAGATAATATCGGCGGTCTCTATCAAATTGCTTTTGATCTAGAAACCGGAGAAGAGTACGGGATTGCCGAACCAGAATATCTCCGTACCCTTGAGCGCTTTGAAGCCTTCTGGAGAGCCAAGAGCGACGTGGTTAATGTCGATAGCTTTGTCGCCACCATGAAGCGAATCAATAAAGCCATGAATGGTGATCGGCCAGAGGAATATCGAATTCCCGATACCCGTCCATTAGCCGCCGCTAATATTCTTCTTTATGAATTTGGGCTGCCCGCCGGGCTGGACGCCACCAACCAAATTAACCTCAATAAGTCCGGTAGTCGCTTCGCCGTTACGCTTAACAACGTTGGCTCAACAAGAACCCGAGAGCTAGAAGCAGAGGGCCGCGCTTGGCTACGTGAAAACGCAGCGCATCTAGAAACGCAGGGCACCAGCCCAGCGGTAATGTTCTCGCATATATCCAAACGCAATATCGACGCGATGAAAGTCGGAACCGTTATTGCCCTCGTGGGAATTTCGCTGCTGTTGATTCTGGCCTTGCGCAGCCTAAAGTTTGGCCTTATTTCGCTCATTCCGAACCTGGTTCCGTTGGCAATGGCGTTCGGTTTGTGGGCAATCTACAGCGGGGAAATAATCTTCACCATGTCAGTAGTGAGTGGAATGACACTGGGGATTATTGTCGACGACACAATCCACTTCCTGTCTAAATACCTGCGTGCCCGCCGCGTGCTGGGTTACAGCACAGAACAAGCCATTCACTACACGCTCACCACCGTGGGCACGGCGATTACCGTTACCTCGATTATTCTCATTGCTGGCTTCCTTATTATCGGAACGTCGGCGTTCTCACCCAACTCAACCATGACCCAGGTATCTGCGATGGCAGTTGCCAGTGCATTAGTGTGTGACTTCTTGCTGCTGCCAGCGATATTAATGGTGTTGGATAGGGACTAGAGCGACAGCTGGCAACCCGCCAGCTTGGCTACGTCTGATTCTGAAGCAAAGATCACCGAAGGTTTACGGTGGCCCTAAGTGGTCGTAGCAAGTAATAGCTTATTAGCCACCGGCTTGCCGTGCTCCGGAATGCCAAGCAACTCACAAATAGAGCCACAGAGTTCAGTCTGTTTCGGCGCACCATTGGTCTGGTGTGAGAAGCTCTCGCCGAAAACAAATAATGGCACGTCACGTTCTTCGGCCAGCGTGCCACCGTGGCCCTTGTCTGCATTCATTCCGTGGTCGGCTGTGATCAATACTTGATAGCCCTCATCAATCCACGTGGGCAGATACTTAGATAACTCGCTATCGGAGGTTCGCACCGTATTCCGATAGTGGGCGCTATCAACGCCTTCGTCATGTCCCGCATTGTCGATATTCATTGGATGTATCAACAAAAAATCAGGGTTGTGGCGACGTCTCAATATTTCTGCATCAAGGTATACATAGTTATCTGGATAGTGATCTCCATGATAGAAACAAGCGTGTTGGATCATTTGCTTAGGATCGTCTGTAAGGCGATCCCGGACCGCATCGTAGGGGCTGCGGTTATACAGCTCACTAAACCAATGGAACGCAGCGGCTGCAGTGGTCAGGCCTGCTTGATGAGCTAGGCTGAAGATACTTTGTTGGTTGGAGTTTCGGTTTATATCGTTATGCACGATACCGCTTACAACGGGGGTCACGCCGGTGAGGATGGTTTCATATAACGGGCGAGATTTAGACGGTAGCTCGCACTGTATTTTATAAAGAGTGGTTGATCCCTGAGCTTTTAAACCTTGAAGGAACCCCATGCACTGCTCGGCAGTGTCATAGGCAAGTCCATCGAGTACTACTAATATCACTTTGTGAGGCATTTTTTCCTACTAGGGTCATGGTCGTTCAATATCGGTCGAAGATTCAACCCAGTTAAGTCGAGACTAGCGGGCGAGTATGAATTACATATGACAGTTAGAAGTTGCTCATTTTTAGGTGATAAGTTTTCATAGCATTGGCGGACCTAAGGCCGGCTCATTCGGCACTGTCGCTGACTATTTTCATCTGATACTCGGCGTCACGCTGATGGCTTTAATAGAGAATGGTAAGTGCCTGCTCGGGTGGCTGAGGGTTGCTAACCCTCAGCCCCGACCACGCCTCGCATAGGACTTATCACACGGCGCGTTACTGGTAATGGTGAGGGTTTTCTACCTCAGGTATCGCTTGCTTAT
>JBLHFB010000093.1:0-6740 GCA_047614865.1 Gammaproteobacteria bacterium
ATTACCATCATCCGCTTATGCACATCGACTTGGCTCGCGGCCAAGCCAACGCCAGGCGCGGCATACATAGTTTCAAACATATCGTCGATCAACGTTTGGAGCTTGTCGTTGAAGTCGGTAATGGGGGTCGCGACAGTTCTGAGGCGCTTGTCGGGGTATTCGAGGATATTAAGGATAGACATGAGGCCGTTGGGCTGGATAACAGTGATACTTATCGCCTTAATCCCGCTAAGGGGTTACTTTAAAGCGCTTTCATATATTATAGGCGGGTGTTGCAGAGAATCGTTAACTCTGCGCTTTGCTCCGCAGTTATCAAAAGGTTTGTGTATGTTGCGCTACAGTGCCATTTCGGGTTCATTGCTTGCTCTAAGCCTGTTGGCTGGCTGTGCGGGCGCCCCCAAACCGGCGCCGTTAGCGCCATCGGCAAACCCAGTAGCCAGCGTGAAAGCTGTCCCGGCTGCGCAGCCAACAGTTCAAGTAGGCAGCAACATGCTGGCAAAGAGCCGCACCGCCAATAACGAAAATGTCCGCTATGTTGTTAAGAAAGGCGACACTCTTTGGGATATTTCAGCGTATTTTTTGGCGGATCCTTGGCTCTGGCCAGAGGTTTGGCACATCAATCCTGAAATCGCCAATCCAAATCTAATCTATCCAGGCGATATCATCACTTTGGTTTGGGTAAATGGAAAGCCAATGCTCATGCGAGGCGACCTTGCGCGCGACGTGCGCTTGTCGCCGCGGGTTCGCACCACCGACCTTGGACAGCCGATTCCGGCGATCCCACTTGAAGCGGTTCGTCACTTCCTGACCGGCGCTCGCTTTATTACGCCGGCGGAATTGGCTGCTAGCCCTTATGTGCTCGCTTCTGCCGACAAACACCTAATTTCTGCTCGTGGCATGGAATTCTATGCAACCCGCTTCAATCAGGCGTTTGAAGAAGACTACATTATTGTTCACCCTGGGCAGATCTATACCGATCCGGTAACCGGCGAGGTTTTGGGCCAAGAGGGGATAAATGTAGGGGAAGCAAAGGTGCTAATTGAAGCCGACACAGCAACGCTACGCGTAACAGAAACACTTCGCGAAGTAGTCCCCGGCGACCGTCTGTTTCCGGTGCCGCCGTCAGAGTTTGTTGACGACATCTTCTTACAAATCCCTAAGCAGCGGATCGAAGCACGTGTAGCCGCGCATTTTGACATTCACCTTCAGGCTGGGAACTATGACGTTGTCACGATCAATGTCGGCACACACCATGGCGTCAAGAACGGCACAGTCTTTGAAATATTTAAGCATGCCGGCTTTACCAAAGACCCCGTTACTGGGGAAACTGTCTCACTACCTGAAGAATACTCAGGAGTGGTTGTGGTGTTCCGCACTGAATCAAATGTCGCGCATGCCTTGGTGATGAAATCAACGCGCCAAATCAACATTAACGACCTACTTCGTTCTCCTTGAGCGAGCAGCCAAACGAGATAGAGCTCAACGCCTGGCTAACCATCGTAAGAACGCCAAGCGTTGGCCCGATGATCGGCGAACAGCTTATTCAGCAATTTGGTAGCCCCGAACAAGTGCTTGCCGGCTCACGTAGTGCCTTAGCCAACGCTGGCCTAAAGCCAGCCGCAATCGAGTTTATCTGTGGCGCCAATAACGATGCGATTGCTGCTGATTTAGATTGGCTAGCAAAAGACAAGAACCACATTCTCTGCCAATCAGATCAGCGCTATCCGTCACGATTGAAATCTATTTCCGGTGCGCCCTTACTGCTATATATCCATGGCGACCCTGAAACGCTGTTAGCACCGCAACTTGGGATGGTCGGCAGCCGCAGTCCAACACCGGCCGGCCGCGACAATGCGCATGAATTTGCCAAAACCATGGCGCGTTCTGGGTTTGTGGTTACTAGTGGGCTGGCTGGCGGGGTGGATGCCGCCGCACACCAAGGTGCTCTCGCGGCCAACGGCTTAACGATAGCGGTGTGTGGCACGGGGCTTGATCGGGTTTATCCGGCAAGCAATCGAACATTGGCTTATGAAATCGCTAGAGAAGGCGCGCTTGTCTCCGAGTTCCCTATCGGCACCGCTGCCAACGCAGGCAACTTCCCAAGACGGAACCGGATTATCAGCGCCCTGAGCTTGGGTGTCTTAGTTGTTGAGGCGGCGTTAAAGAGCGGCTCGCTTATCACCGCTAGACATGCGTCCGAGCAAGGCAGGGAAGTGTTTGCGATTCCTGGTTCAATTCATAATCCGCTGGCGCGTGGCTGCCACGCGCTTATACGTAACGGCGCAAAGCTAGTTGAGTCAGCCGAAGACATTATTGAAGAACTGGCCAGCTATATTCCCGAAGCCCGAGAACAACTGAGCCAAAGCGAAAACCAAGTTATCCCACAAGAGAACACCGTTTTAGGTGCCTCCAGTTTTGCGGTGAGGGTGTTTGAAGCGCTCGGATTTGAACCCGTTTCACCAGATAACCTAACAGAGCAGTTGAATAGCAATGCACAAACAGTCAGTGCCGCATTGCTTGAGCTTGAACTGCTTGGAGCTGCCGCTTCTGATGAAAATGGGTTTTACCAGCGGCTTAGCGTTAAATGACCTAAAACGCTATATATAGTGGTTGCCAAACTCGTAGAAGTGCCATATCTTCTATAGCAATGGCATTAACCGGAAGCTTGTTATGAAAGCTAATATGCTTGATGTGCTCTTCTTTATGTTTGAGCACTACGACGACTCCACGATAGCCGCTGTCGAAGCGGACCCTAGTACCTCTCTCGCTATCTTTAGCGAAACCCGCCGCCTAGAAGAACAGCTTTTTAACGAGGGTTTTGAAGAACAAGAGATTAATCTTGCGCTTCGCTGGCTAGAGGATCTCGGAACACAAGTTGGCGCAATCAGCACAATAACTGCTGATTCGCCGACCGTTGGATACCTGCGTTTGTTTTCTGATGAAGAGCAACGTTTGCTTGGCAACGATTGCTGTAATTTCTTACTTAGCCTAGAAAACGACAAAATGATCAGCCCCGATCAGCGTGAATTGATCATTGATCGTGCGCTGGCGCTTGATTTTGCCAACGTTGAGATAGACCTTCCGCAATTTCAATGGCTTACCTTGATGGTTCTGGCCAACATCCCCGAAGCCGACGATGCCTATGATTGGGTTGAAGAGCTAATCCACCAAGACGCGCAATATATGGCGAATTGATCGCCAAAACCGGCTTCGCCTAAAAATTCTTTGGAATTCATTGTTTTGCCTTCTATATCGTGGCCTTGGCTAAGATTTACACACCCATTATGTAGCAGTCTAAGAGTGAAAAACTCCCACTTGGGATTGACGCGGCTATCCTGTTACGCGTCTCATACGCAGCAAATTAACCCGAACACCTATATATAAGGACGCAGATGACCAAGAATCTCGTCATTGTTGAGTCACCCGCCAAAGCCAAAACTATTGAACGCTATCTCGGTAAAGATTTCACCGTAGTAGCGTCATACGGCCACGTGCGTGACCTCGTGCCTAAAGAAGGCGCCGTAGACACTGATAACAACTTCGCGATGAAGTATCAGCTGATCGACCGCAACGTCAAACACGTCAAAGTGATTTGCGACAAAGCTGCGAAAGCGCAGAACATCTATCTCGCGACTGATCCAGATCGCGAGGGAGAGGCGATTTCGTGGCACATCTACGAAATTCTCAAAGAAAAAAATTATTTGAAAGAACGCGAAATTCACCGCGTGGTTTTCCACGAGATTACGCGTACTGCTGTCTGCGACGCAGTTGCTAATCCAAGAGTGCTTTCGACCTCAATGGTTGATGCCCAGCAAGCACGCCGCGCGCTGGATTACCTAGTTGGCTTCAACATCTCGCCATTGCTATGGCGCAAAGTGCGCCCTGGATTATCTGCGGGCCGCGTTCAATCACCTGCGTTACGGATGATTGTTGAGCGTGAGAAAGAAATCAAAGCCTTTCTTCCTCAGGAATACTGGACGATTGACGCCGATGCTGTCAAAGAAGGCAAGGGGGTTAGCGCTAAGCTAACAAAATACAAAGACGAGAAAGTTGCCCAGTTCACTGTAACCAACGCCGATCAAGCGACAGAAGTTCGCGACACTTTGATGGCAGCAGCCGGTGGCAAGCTCACAGTTGAACAAGTTGAGCGTAAGCAGCGTAAACGCAATCCTGCGCCTCCGTTTATTACCTCAACACTGCAGCAAGAAGCGGCTCGTAAGCTTCGCTACGGCACTCAGCGCACCATGCGTTTGGCTCAGCAGTTATACGAAGGAATAGATATAGGCGGCGAGCAAACGGGTCTGATCAGCTATATGCGTACCGATTCGGTTGCACTAGCGGCAGAAGCGGTTAAAGAAATTCGTTCGGTAGCAACTGAGCGCTACGGCGCGAACGCGATTCCAAAAGAGCCGCGCTCTTACAAGACCTCGTCTAAAAATGCCCAAGAAGCTCACGAAGCAATACGCCCAACGGCTGCTTCGCGGACTCCCGAGAAGATGCGCCCGTTCCTCGACGACGATCAATTCAAGCTTTACGAGTTGATCTGGAAGCGTACCGTTGCCTGTCAGATGATTCACGCGACCTTCGATTTGGTTGGGGTTAACTTCTCAGCAGGCCCAGGCAATGTCTTCCGCGCTACCGGATCTACTTTGCGTGATCCTGGCTTTATGGCCGTGTATCAAGAAGGCAGCGACGACGAGAAAGCCGAAGACGACAGTAAAGATAAAATCCTTCCGCCGTTTGAAGAAGGCGAACGAATTGATCTTAAGGATGTAATTACCGACCAGCACTTCACTGAGCCACCACCGCGCTACTCCGAAGCTAGCCTTGTTAAAAGCCTAGAAGAATATGGGATTGGTCGCCCGTCTACCTATGCCAACATTATTTCTACTTTGGTTAATCGTGAATACGTTGAGCTAGAAAGCCGCCGTTTCACGCCGACCGATATTGGCAAAATCGTTTCCGACTTCCTGAGCAACCATTTCACTCGGTACGTCGACTACGACTTCACCGCGCGACTTGAAGAAGAGCTGGATGAGATCTCTAACGGCGAACGCGATTGGATTCCGTTGCTAGAAAAATTCTGGAAGCCGTTTAAAGAGACCGTAGACGCCAAGCAAGACATTTCTCGTGAAGAAGTAGCTCAAGCCCGTGTTCTCGGCGACGACCCTAAAACAGGCAAGCCAATTTCAGTACGCATTGGCCGTTATGGCCCGTTCGTGCAAATCGGCACCAAGGACGACGAAGACAAGCCTACGTTTGCCGGCTTACGCCCTGGGCAGAAAATGGATGAAGTCACCTTAGAAGACGCGCTCGAGCTATTCAAGCTACCTCGCATGCTAGGTGAGAACGCTGACGGGCAAAAAGTCTATGCAGCGATCGGTCGCTTTGGCCCTTACCTGCGTTACGGCAGCAAATTCGTATCGCTTAAGGAAGATGACCCATACACAGTTGAGTTGCCTCGTGCACTAGAGCTTGTTGAGCTTAAGATTGCGGAAGATCTAGCTAAGATCATCCGCCTCTTTGAGGGCACCAATGTTCAGATTCTAAAAGGCCGCTGGGGCCCCTACATCACTGATGTAGAAGAGAAGAAGAACGCTAAGATTCCTAAAGACCGTGAGCCTGAAAGCCTGACGCTGGAAGAATGCCAAAAGCTGCTAGACGAAGCACCAGTGAAGAAGCCGCGGGGCAAAGCGGCGGCTAAAAAGAAACCCGCCGCGAAAAAGCCTGCTGCTAAGAAAAAACCAGCGGCTAAAAAAGCGCCGGCCAAGAAAGCAGCCGCGAAAAAGCCCGCAGCAAAAAAAGCGCCGGCTAAAAAGCCTGTCGCGAAAAAAGCGGCCCCTAAAAATACCGCAGAGTAGGCAGTAATCGAAAGGGCTTGGAATGGCTTTTTGGCCGCCCAAACCCGTTGAAAACCTCATGCACAACGAATCAATCGACAAAGCCGTCAACACCATTCAAGCGGGCGGGCTGCTTGCCTACCCCACAGAAGCGGTGATTGGTTTAGGTTGCGACCCGTTTAACCAAGCGGCAGTGCAAAGGCTTCTCGATCTAAAGCGCCGACCTGCTGATAAAGGACTGATACTGATTGCCAATAGCTGGAGTCAGTTAGAAGATCTTCTGCTGCCACTATCCAGCGAGCAACTCACAAAAATGCAGGCCAGTTGGCCGGGCCCTACGACCTGGCTAGTCCCTTGCAAGGCGAGCGTGCCACGCTGGCTAAAAGGGCGATTCGAAAGTTTGGCTGTGCGAATTCCAGGCCATGGCATCGCCCGAGAAATATGTAACGCGGCGGGCTCTCCGCTGGTATCCACGTCGGCAAACTTTTCAGGCGAGGAAGCTGCGGTTAAGACCAGTCAGCTGCCTAAGCCGCTAGTCGATGCGCTTGATTTCGTTTTTCCTGCTGACGCCGGAACAGCGCCCGCACCAAGCCAGATTATAGATCTACTGACCGGCGCGGTAGTTCGTCGGTCTTAGCGGCTCCCCATCCGCTCAGACCGACGTTCACGTCGCTTTTCCCCGCGCTCTTCACGCAGTATCTTGATTCCTGCCGCTTGTTCTTCGGTTAAAATCAGTGCCACCCGCTTTCTAGTTGCACCTTTCCACAAGCTATTTTCCTCGGCCAATTGGCCTTTGCGGGTTGCCAGGCTTGCTATCTTCTGGTCATAGTCTGCCACTCGTTCGTCTAAGGACTTCTCTTCGCCACGAAGGACTTCCTTTTGCTCCTTCAATTCTTTGAT
>JBLHFB010000094.1:0-6738 GCA_047614865.1 Gammaproteobacteria bacterium
CCCATTCAGCAAGGTCTAAAACCGACGCATTGGTTCTAATAATCTTGCCTTGCCAAGCACGACCGATTAGATCTGATTCAGCGGTGACCGCAGGCAGCGAGTCATATAAACGTACTAAGTCACCTTCGTTATAAGCGACATCTTGCTTATTAAGTATCTCTGCTTTGACCTTCTCAACGGGCTTGCCTGAACTAGGCAGGTCTTTCGATTGAAATCCGGGCTCATTCCAAACTGATTTTTTCGGCTGCAGATGACACAAACCACTAATCGCGTAATTCAGTGGAAATAGTAAAAGCTGGCTAACGTCATAAGTAATCGGTGGATAAGACAGCACGGTGCGACGATTTTCAAAACGCATAAAACCTCCTAGGGCTTTCGATCTTAGTAAAGAATAATTTTTCGATTAAAACGCAATGACAGAGCATGCCGTTCTAACTAATTGTAGACTTCTTGCGAGCTTCTCAACCCCCGCGTGGAGTGATGTGATTAACCAATTTATCAAGGACGGTACAGCCTACTTGTCGGCTAATTGGGCAATCCGAGCGTCGTAATCGGCCCGCGCGGCGTCATCGAGTTCTTCTAAGATGCGACGATCGCCCAATAGCCTCCGTAGACCGCGTTGTAGCGGCTTTGGAAGCACGCCTAGCAACGCTGGAGTGACGCTCATATAGCGTGGCACCGTCACTTCACCCATCTTATTCTCGATTGCTTCAATGACCGCGGCTGCCACATCTTCGGGTGATGAGGTTGGCACACCGCTCCCAGCACGGTCGGTTCCAGATGCCAGTTCCGTGGTTACTTTGGCTGGCAAAATACTGCTGAAAGACACGCCGCTATCGCGGTATTCCTCTCGTAACGTCTGGGTCAATCCCACCACCGCAAACTTAGTAGCGCAGTACACCGCCAGGCCTGGAACCGGAAGTACACCCGCCATCGAAGCGACATTAACGATATGGCCCTGACCACGATTAATCATCTCAGGAAGCGCCAGCTTGCAGCCGAGGATCACACCGCGAAGGTTCACATCAATTAGGGTGTCGGATATATCATCCGTCTCATCGGTAAAGTTTCCCGTCGGCATAATGCCCGCGTTATTGATCAGCACATCCATGGGGCCTAGCGCGTCAGCCGTGGCCTTGAGAAAGGCGGCATACGAAGCGCGATCACGTACATCCAAGGCACCGCCATAGCCTTTCAGCGGCACCGCTTCCTGCTGGGCAAGGTCGGCGTGCACATCACCAATGCTCACACGCGCACCTTTAGCAACCAACGCTTTGGCCGTTGCCAAACCGATGCCGCGGGCCCCTCCTGTGATTGCTACCACTTTACCGTTGAGTGTTTGTTTACGAGCCATGCTTTCCTCGAGATTCTTGAATGACTGATCTGGCCATTATGGGAGGTAAGAATGGCTACTGTTAGAGCCAGACGAGCCAGATTGTTGTCTGATCAGGCCAGAGCGACTAGAGTCTGGAGATGAATGATCCCTATGGACTACACCGCGCAACGCTGCCCGCTGCCTACCCACAGCTCGTCTTGGAGATTGCGACCGAGCGAGGACTAGCCGCCGATGCGATCCTGACAGCAGCCGAATTGCCGTTAAACTTGCTTGAACACCCCAGCGGTCGCATCACCCCCTGGCAATACACGCTAATAACCGTGGCCGCTGCCCATCTTCTCAAAGACCAGGGGCTGGGCATGGAGGTCGGTCTGCGTATGCGCCCAACCGCACATGGCTTCCTAGGTTATGCGTTGATGAGCAGCACCAACCTTGGCGAAGCCATGCGCTTGACCCTGCACTTTATGCGTCTGCGCCAACGGCATATACAGATGTCATTCCGTAGCGAAGGAGATGACGGCGTGATTCGTCTGCGGGAAGAGCACGACTTTGGCCCAGTCAGGCACTTCTTCATTGAAGGTATGCTCATCGGTATAGCCCGCTCCGCCCAGTTTTTGCTGAATGACTCATCGTTGCTGGGCGAACTATGGCTCGATTATCCAGAGCCGGACTACTTCGCGTGCTATCGCGACGACTTACCGCAGCTGCGCTTTGATATGCCAGAAGTGCAAATACGCTTCAAGACGTCCGACCTGAGCCGTCCATTGCGTATGGCTGACCCGATTGCCTCGCGACAGGCGATCGAACAATGCGAACGTGAGCTGGCCTTGGCCGGCCAAGGCGACGGACTGCTGCTGGACGTGCGTGCGATGTTAAAAGACAGCATCGAATCACCACCCAGTCTAGATCAGGTTGCCAATAGCTTATTCATGTCCCCGCGCAGCCTGAAACGCAAACTACAGGCAGACAGTGCTAGCTATCAAAAGCTGCTTGACGAAGTTCGCTATGACGAAGCGCGCCGCTTATTGGCCCAAGCGGGTACTGGCTTGCAGCAGATAGGAGCCAATATTGGCTACGATGAACCGGCCAGTTTTACCCGAGCATTCCGAAAGTGGTCGGGGATGACGCCTAGCCAATATAGGAAAACTCAGGTTTAACGAAAAAGTGGCAGGGGATTTCGACGATCTCGGCAGCTAATCTTTAAACGATTGACTCGCGATTAAAGTCTGAAATGTCGGGCTTGGCTTTATCAAACAATCGCAGCAGCTTGCTTGCATCGCGTTTGGTTTTTTCCCAGTGGGCGAATTCCGAGTCGCTAATCGGCAAGGCCACTAAAGGTCGAATGATCTTAGTGCCGATATTGACCTCTTCTAACGCCGGGTCGATGATCTGTGGCGTTAAAAAATACAGGTGCTGGGTGTTTGCGTTTGGGTATTCCAGCTCTACCATGCGTTTGAAGCAGGCGTTGGGGTAAGCGTTCCAGCCTTCCTTGATCATCTGAAGAGCGGCTGCGGCAAGTATGTGGCCAGCGTACTCTTGGTCTTCATCGGCGGTGAGCAGTAGCTCGGTATAGATCTCTGCTTTCTCACTGGTTTCTTCAGAGGAGATTGCATCGGCTTGGTTAATTTCTAACAAGCCGATGGTTGCGTGAAGGGTAATGCCGTCTTTTAGCTGGGCGCTAAAGATATCAATGCTGAACTGCTTTTCTGGGTCAAAGTGGCGGACAACCGAGGGCTGGCCGGTACATTTGTTAAGAATTGCTTGCGCCCAAGCCTTAGATTCACGATCGATCACTACAGACACTCACCACTATTAAATGGCGCCGATTATAGAGATTTCGCAAGGCATTTGCGTGGGCGATATCGTGTTTAAAGGGCTAGTTGAGGCTAAGGATATGTCCGTCGGCGGGGTCTACCTTGCCAGAGAGCATGGTGAGGTAGCAACCTGAGATTGCACCAGTCCCGCTGCCTGTCTTGACGTTGACCAACGATGCCGCGTGTTTTGCAAACTGTGCCCAAGCCATTCCGAGTCCTTGGTTGAGTGCTTTGCCGCCAATTTCGGCCATGCGTTTCTCATACCAAGCCGGGGCGAAGAATACGGTGGGTCTTGCGCCGTCTAAGCCTTTCGGTACACCGCCAGTTTTCCAGTGGGTTTTGCCGATAGCGGCGTTGTGTTTGATGTGGCTGCCGAAGTGACGATAGATGTCACCCAACACGTCGCCATTGCCAGCCATATCAACAATGCAGGCTGGGCCGGCAGCTAGGCTGGTGATATCTTCGTAGGCGACAACGCGGTCGTAAAGGCCAGTGGACTCGGTGAATACTTTGTTGGAGGCGGAGGTAAGGCCAATGATCTCGCCCGGAACGCAATTTAACTGTTTGAGCACGGCGGCTGAGCTATAGGCGGTTTTGCTGGATGCGGAAGTGAATATCACCGACTCGGCACCGAATAGCTTTTGGCTTTCCATCATGTCGCCCACTAGGTAGGCGGTGGCGAACAGCGGGCGGAATAGCATTTGCATTGGCTCGCTGTCGGCGGTGTACATCGGGTCGGTATCGCTTGGAATATAGCTGTTGTAAATCATCGGCAGCTTGGCGCGGTGGGCAATGCCGTCGACTATATTGGTTGGGGTTACTTTCACCGGCTCAATCACTAAGCGGTCGGCCATTGGGTAGTAGCCGTATAGACGGGTTCCCACTGCCACTTCTGGATGCTCTGACTGTTCTGCGGTTGCAAAGCCCCACACCGGAATAATGCCGTGGCCTTCTTCGGCAGGAAAGAACTCCCAATATGAGAATGACTCGCCGGTAACACCGTAAGTCACGTTATTGGAAGTGAAAGCAAAGTGATGAATTTTTAGCAGCACTTGCCCACTTTGCAGGGCGTCTACGCTGCGTGATGCCCAATGGCATTTGGATAGATCGGCTTTGTTGATTTGGAGTTCTTGAATAGTGATGCTGTTTGTCATTGATCTGCTTCTCTGGCCACTTAGTCTCGGTATACTCCCATCTTACCCAAAATTAAACACGATGAGGCTGCGGTATTTACTGCGGATAGGCTTATGGCAGAAATCTATTTGGTGCGTCACGGTCAGGCGTCGTTCGGGACGGATAATTATGATCGGCTGTCGGTACTCGGCCATCGCCAAGCAGAAGTGGCGGGTGAGTATTTGCAGAAAGTGGGCGTAAAGGTTGACGCGATCTATGCCGGTACTTTGGTTCGCCAGAACGAGACAGCCGAAGGTGTGCGAAAAATCTACGCTGCCAATGGATCGCCGCTGCCTGAAGTGATTCAAGATGTTGGCTTTAACGAAGTGCAGAATGACCTGCAGATACATGCGCTGGCTCCTATATTGGCTGAGTTTGATGCTGATATCCGAGACAACGCAGCCAAGGCCTTCAACGATTCTAAAGCGATGCAGAAGATGATTCGCTCGGTGTTTCAGCATTGGGTGTCGTTGGGCGACGAGCCGGGGCATGAATCATTGGAAAGCTGGAATGAGTATTCGGCCAGAGTGCAGGCTGGGATGAAGCGAGTGATAACCGAGCAGGGCGCGGGTAAAACCACGGCGGTGTTCTCGTCTGGCGGCACGATTGCGACGATTGCTGCTGCGGTTTTGGGCTTACCGCCATCCGGCGTTTATCAACTATTTGAGCAGGTAGTGAATTGCTCGGTGACGCGTTTGGTTTATAGCGGTAACAAAATCACTATGAGTTATTTTAACGATCACGGCTATTTGAAGCTGATGGCGACTGATCAAGACGATAACGGCTTGATAACTTTCCGATAGCAGCGAGAAAATCACGATGAAGACCTTTCTAAAAGCCGCCGGAATAGTGTTCCTTGGACTGCTTGCGATTGTCGGCTGGTATGGCTACAAGCTATACGGTGAGATTGAAAACGCCCGTAGTGACGATCCGCTGGTTTGGGAAGGCCGAATAGCGGCATTTGAACAACAGCCCGTGTTGAACGACGCGCTGCTTTTTACCGGTAGTTCGAGCATTCGCTTCTGGAGCAGCTTAGAGCGAGATATGTCGCCAGCGCCGGTGATTCAACGGGGTTTTGGTGGCGCCAAGATAAACGACATGGTGCATTATGCAGACCGGCTTGTGGCGGTGCCATCGCCTGCTGCGATACTCGTTTTTGCAGGGACGAATGATATTTCTCTCCAAGCGGTGAAACCGGCAGCAGACATTGCGGCCGAATGGCTTAGGTTTGTTGCCCGTGTCCGGCAAACTCACCCGGATGTGCTCATTTACTATATTGCGATCACGCCATCGATTAGGCGTTGGGAGGTATGGCCGCAGGCGCAGGATACCAATCAGCTAATTGAGGCTGCAATCAAAGCAGACCCGCTGCAGCACTTTATTAATACCGGATCATCGCTATTAGATGAGCAGGGAATGCCAAACCCTGAGCTGTATATTTTCGACGGTCTGCATCTAAACGCCGAAGGCTATAAGCGTTGGACTCAGGTGATACGCGGCCGTTTACTGGCCGACGGCTTGATTCCAGTGGTAACTGGAGCGCCTTAGCGGTCGCTCTTCAAATGAGCAGCAGCAAATATTCCAAATTCGGCAATCGCCTCTGCCTGCTCGGACAGACCAAAACCACTGGCTTGGAAGTCGTGCCACATCTTTGGCCACACGGTGGCGTTGATACTCACGCCTTGGCTGTGAGCTTTCTCTGCGAATCGCACACTGTCGTCTAGCAAAATTTCATCGTCGCCGACTTGGATCATTAGTGGCGGCAGGCCAGTGAGGTCGGCAAACAGTGGAGATAGCAGAGGATGCTTCAGGTCGTTGTCACCCGCGTAGGCTTTAGCCCCGTAGTTAAGCCAATCAAAGGTTAATAGCGGGTCAACTGCTTCGCGGCTTTGATAAGAACCGCCACTGAACGTTAAATCGGTCAGTGGTGAAATCAAATATGCAGCAGCTGGCTGTTCGATTCCGAGTTCTTTAAGTTTGAGCAGCAAAGATAAGGTTAGCCCGCCACCAGCTGAATCTCCGCCGACTAAAATTTTGTTGGCAGTAATACCCGAATCAAGAAGCGCCTTATAGCAGGCCAAGGCATCATCCATAGCCGCAGGGAAAGGATGCTCTGGTGCAAGGCGATAATCTGGCATCACGGTGTTCAGTGATGCAGCAGCAGCCAACTTGCCTGCCAGCTCACCGTGGGTTTTTAAGTTACCCAGGACGTAACCGCCGCCGTGGAGGTAAAGCATCACGCTGCCATTGGCGGCGTCTTTGGGCCTTAACCAATCAACTTCTACGCCGCCAAGCGAATCATGCAGGTGAGTAACCGAGCGTGGTATAAACGACAAGGATCCGGCCTGATCCATTACTTTTCGCTGTTTAGCTACGGGCAATCCAACGGTCAGGCGGTTGCGGGTCAGTTGCCTA
>JBLHFB010000095.1:0-6723 GCA_047614865.1 Gammaproteobacteria bacterium
GTTGTTGGTGTCGATTGCCATATTGGTTCTCAGCTGACCGAGACTAAGCCATTTGAAGCGGCACTAGATCGTGTTCTGGCATTGATCGACCTGCTAACGAGTATCGGTATTAACCTGCATCACATAGATATCGGTGGCGGTGTGGGTATTATTTATAAAGACGAGCAACCGCCGTCGGCACAGGAATACGCAGACGCGGTACTAGCAAAGCTGGCAGGCCGCTCGCTTGAAGTGTTGATGGAACCGGGGCGTTCAATTGCCGGCAACGCGGGGGTGATGCTTACCCGCGTTGATTTCCTGAAGAGCAATGACGAAAAGAATTTTGCGGTTGTTGATGGCGCGATGACTGACTTGCTCCGTCCAGCGCTATACAGCGCTTGGCAACGAATCTTGCCGGTTGTCCCGCGTGAGGGAGAAGCCAAGACCTACGACATCGTTGGAACCGTTTGCGAAAGTAGCGACTTTCTTGGCAAAGATCGCGACCTAGTATTGAAGGAAAATGACTTGCTGTCTGTTATGTCGTCGGGCGCTTATGGCTTTGTGATGGCTTCAAACTACAACACGCGGCCTCGTTGCGCAGAAGTGATGGTCGACGGAAATGTCGCCACACTCGTGCGTCCCCGCGAGAATGTTAACGACCTGTTTCTAAACGAAACATTACTGTCTAATTAGAAAGCTACCCCATAAAATAGACATCTAGTTTCTAACGTCCTAATTAGATGCGCGGGCGACTGGGTTGCCCGCTTATCAGATTGCAGCTGCTATTGCGGTGTCTGGGGCGTTACTGTGGTCGCAATTCCATAGTTGTTCAGCGTTCGCTGGTAGCACGGTTACTTGGGGGGTAGGCATGGACAAGCAGCTGGAGATTTGAGCGGCGGCAATGTGTATCGCTTTAGTTTTGGTCGCGAGCTAAGCGAAGCGATTAGGCCGATGCAATAGCCTACTCAGGTGAAGTGCCCACCGTGAGTGTTGAAACCTAGGCTAAAACCGGCGAATGAAGCTGCGAAGCGTTTTTCAGAGACGGCAACACCTGTCTATAGCTAAGTAGGTTCTGCAAGAAGCGGGCTTTATGCCCGCTTTTTTTTGCCTATTTCGGGCATACTTGGCGCCAATAAAATCAATCTAAATGGCACTTTCTGTGTCACCAAGAAGGCCAAAAATGTCTGATTACTCTGTCATTCTCGTCGACGGATCTTCGTATCTATTTAGAGCGTTTCACGCGCTGCCGCCGCTGACCAATTCCAGTGGTATGCCAACTGGTGCAGCTTATGGCGTGATCAACATGTTGAAAAAGCTGATTGCTGAGTATCAGCCCGAATATTTAGGCGTCGTCTTCGACGCCCCAGGCAAAACATTCCGCGATGATATGTACCCTGAGTACAAATCAAACCGCCCACCGATGCCGGACGACTTACGTGTTCAAATCCAACCCTTGCATGACATGGTGCGAGCGCTTGGCTATCCGCTGATTGTCGAAAGCGGCGTGGAAGCGGATGACGTCATTGGCACGCTCGCTCAGCGAGCAGCCGACGAAGGAAAAGCAGTCTTGATTTCGACTGGTGATAAAGATTTAGCGCAGCTAGTGAATGACAAAGTGACGCTGATCAACACCATGAACAATAAGCTCATGGATTTCGACGGGGTAGTCGAAAAGTTTGGCGTCCGTCCTGATCAAATTATCGATTGGTTGGCGTTGGTGGGTGACAGCGTTGATAACATTCCGGGGGTGCCTAAATGTGGCCCCAAAACCGCGACTAAATGGCTGGATACACATCAAACCATGCGCGGTGTAATGGATGTTGCGCCGGAGATGAAGGGGAAAATTGGCGAGTATTTACGCGGCGCGCTTGAACAGCTTCCACTCTCGTATGACCTTGCAACTATTAAGATGGATGTGCCGCTAGATCACGTTCTCCCAAGCGGTATTGCCGACCTCAAGCCGGTCGCCCCAGACAACGACGCCTTGGTCGAACTATTTGGCGAGATGGAGTTTAGAACCTGGCTGCGAGAAGCGCTGGGTGGCTCCGCCAGTGGTGACGCGTCGGGTGGCGGCGGGTTTCAACTGTCAGCATCGCCTTCGGCCGAGCCAGTCAAGACCAAGCAAACAGCAGATTTAGTCGCTTCGAAAGGCGAATACAGCACGGTTTTAGAGAAACAAGAGTTTCTTGCTTGGGTGGAGCAGCTGAAAGCGGCGGAATTGTTCGCGTTTGACACAGAAACCACTAGCTTGAATTACATGCAGGCGAGGGTAGTGGGCGTGTCGTTTGCAGTTGAAGTTGGCAAGGCAGCCTACGTGCCGTTTGCACATGACTACGAAGGCGCTCCCGAGCAGCTATCACGCGAGTTTGTTTTGGACACGCTGAAACCACTGTTGGAAGACGACAAGGCCGCCAAAGTCGGCCAGCATCTTAAATACGATGCCCATGTGCTCCGCAATGAAGGGATTACCCTGCGAGGCATTAAGCACGACACCATGCTGCAAAGCTACGTGCTTAATAGCGCGGGTACTCGCCATGACATGGACAGTTTGGCGCTTAAGTATTTGGGCAAGCCGACGATCAAATTTGAAGAGGTTGCGGGTAAAGGTAAAGCGCAAAAAACCTTCAACCAAATTGATTTGGAACAAGCTGGACCATACGCCGCAGAGGATGCAGATATAACCCTTCAGCTTCACCAGCACCTTTGGCCTCAGTTGGAAGCTGACGAGAAGCTAAAAGCGGTATACCAAGAAATAGAGATTCCCTTGGTTCCGGTGTTAGGCGTTATCGAAGAAACGGGGGTTAAGCTTGATCCGCAACGGCTTGCCGATCAAAGTCATGAGTTTGGTGAGCGTTTGGCTGAATTGGAAGCGCAAGCTCACGAGCTGGCTGGTGCGCCATTTAACCTGTCGTCTCCAAAGCAGTTACAAGTCATTCTGTTTGAGCAAATGGGGCTGCCAGTTAAGAAGAAAACCCCTAAAGGCCAGCCATCGACTGCCGAAGAAGTATTGGTCTCTCTTGCTGAAGAGTACGAGTTGCCGAAAGTTATCATGGAGCATCGTGGGCTGTATAAGCTTAAGTCGACGTATACCGACAAGCTGCCGCTACAGATCGACCCGACTAGCAAGCGGGTTCATACCTCATACCATCAGGCCGTTGCCGCCACCGGGCGCTTGTCGTCTTCTGATCCCAATCTCCAGAATATTCCAATCCGTAGTGCGGAAGGTCGCCGAATCCGTCAGGCGTTTATCGCCCCAGAAGGCTATAAAATCGTTGCTGCGGATTACTCGCAAATTGAGCTGCGAATTATGGCGCACATATCCAAAGACGAAGGCTTACTCAAGGCTTTCGAAAACGGTTTAGATGTTCACCGCGCAACGGCTGCAGAAGTTTTTGGAGTGGAGTTTGACGCGGTCGAAACTGAACAGCGCCGTGCCGCCAAGGCAATCAACTTTGGCCTTATATATGGTATGTCGGCATTCGGCTTAGCAAAGCAGCTGAATATCAGTCGCTCGGAAGCATCTGAATATATCGACCTTTACTTTGGGCGTTATCCCGGGGTGAGGGAGTACATGGACAACACGCGTGAGGAAGCTCGTAAGCAGGGCTATGTCGAAACGATATATGGGCGGCGTTTATACCTCCCAGAAATCAACGCTAGGAACGCCAACTTGCGCCAGTACGCGGAGCGCACTGCAATCAATGCTCCGATGCAGGGCAGCGCTGCAGATATCATCAAGCGCGCAATGCTTGCAGTGCATGACTGGCAGCTAAGTACCTCGCTCGATGTGCGTGTGATTATGCAGGTGCACGATGAGCTGGTGTTTGAAGTGGCTGAATCTGAAGTGGATGCCGCGGTGGCAGAGATTAAACAACTAATGACCGGTGCGTCTGATCTTTGCGTGCCATTAGAGGTTGAAGTGGGTATTGGTGACAATTGGGACGAGGCCCACTAGCCGGTCGTTTTAACTGCGCGCCATTTAACGGTGGCTTGGTAGGGTTAACCCTAGGTGCCGAGCCGACCGAGTTGCGGCAAAACTGGTGAGAACTGCATTGAACTTTCCCCTGTACGTTCAGTCGTATCAAGGTAAGTAACAAATCTCTCCTGTTATTTGCTCCGCAAGTCCCATAGCGGATTCGTCCCGACTCCAGAGCGGGACAGCCAATTGCCCCGAGAGGTTTTCTTTTCCTCTCGGGGATATTTTTTCTTATCTCCCCAGCTTTTTATCCCAGCTAAAGCCATTCGGCTTCTTTCGCTGTGATTTTAGGCGTCTATTCTGTGTCTACTTCAGCTTCTAACTGTTCGATAGGTGGCTCGTCATTAAAGCCAAGAATCGACGATATATGAGCGCGAGCCTCATGTAGCCCCGTTCCGTCTTTTGCGGAGAAAAGCTGCACAGTAATCAAATCATCAACATCAGTAATGGCTTTCTTTACCTCAAAGAGCGCATTCATTGCCCCGCCGCGCTTGAGTTTGTCTGCTTTGGTTAGCAAAATATGACATGGCATCTCCGAACCGATACACCAATCAAGCATCTGCTGATCAAACTCAGTCATTGGGTGACGAACGTCCATCATCAAGATAAGGCACTTCAAAGACTCACGATCGCGCAAATATCCGTCGATCAGAAGTCGCCACTCGCGGCGCACGGACTCCGGTACTTTTGCGTATCCGTAGCCTGGCAAATCCACTATTTTGGCATTTTCGTTAAGGGGGAAGAAGTTAATTAGCTGGGTTCGGCCAGGTGTTTTACTGGTTCGAGCTAAAGCTTTCTGGTCCGTCAGGGCATTGATTGCACTCGATTTTCCGGCATTTGAGCGGCCCGCAAAGGCTACCTCAACACCGGAGTCTTCTCCGCATTGATTTGACTTGGCGGCGCTGTGTGAGAACTCGGCGAGGCGTAGAGGATTGGACATTGATTCTCCGTGGCTGACTTTTCGTGGTCTGGTATGGGGTGGTAGTGTACAATCACGGGCCGAATTAAGCTTTGGCGGATTACCTGCCTAGGCGCAAAACTATTGAATAATGAGGCGTTTTGATGAGATTTGTAATTGCTGCCATCATGACTCTGGGCATGGCTTTCTCAGCGCAAGCTGATGTGTTTGTTAACGGCGATGCTGAAGCAGGCAAAACTAAGGCTGCCGCATGCGGTGCATGTCACGGAGCTGACGGGAATTCTATGATTCCTTCCAACCCCAAACTAGCTGGGCAAAACGCTAGCTACTTGGTCGCCCAGCTAGGATATTTCAAGTCTGGCGAACGCGAAAACGCAATCATGAAAGGCATGGCTCTTGGCCTGTCCGATCAAGATATGGCAGACATCGCAGTGTTCTATTCCGAGCAAAAAGTTAAAGTAGGCGCGGCGTCGGAAGCGTTGGTTTTTAAAGGCGAAGCTATCTATCGCGGCGGTAACCCAGCAATGGGCGTTCCAGCTTGTACCGGTTGTCATGGCCCAAAGGGTGAAGGTAATCCTGGCGCTCAATTTCCAGCACTTAGTGGCCAGCATGCTGCTTACACGGAAGCCCAGTTATTGGCTTACCGAAAAGAAGCGCGCACTAATCCGAAAGCCGATATTATGATCGGTGTAGCTCGCGGTTTGTCAGACAAAGATATCAAAGCGGTTGCTGATTACTTGCAAGGCCTTTACTAGGCTTAGCTTTTGCAAGAATGCGGTTTACGCATTATCTGCGTAACGTTGAAAAGGCTGGATTTATCCGGCCTTTTTAATTTCTGAAGCTAGGGTTAAGAAACGCCTTGACTCAGCCCCGCGAAACCGGTTTAATGCGCCCTCCCTAAAGCAGGGACTTCGCTTTTAGCGAAACCGGCCGAGTAGCTCAGTTGGTAGAGCAAGGGATTGAAAATCCTTGTGTCGGCAGTTCGATTCTGTCCTCGGCCACCATATATATTCCTTAGTTTCTAAGGATTTCCAGAAAGCCCCATCTCGTATGGGGCTTTCTGCGTTTGTGGGCTTTGCTTTGTGTTTCTGGAGCGATACGTTCAGGGCAGCTGCTGTTACTTGATCCGAGTTTGATCGTGCCGCGGATGCACTATTGGCATCTGAAGCACCTGTCTTGGGCCGAGTTTTCTGTTTGACTATCTCGTAATCAAGCACTGCCGCCATTTGCTGGTGAGGACTAAAAAAGTCGTACGTGCCACTTGTAACCCAGCACGAAAAAGGCCGAGTAATGCTCGGCCTTTTTCGTGGTTTGCACAGCAACTACTTAGGCATATAGCTTGGCCAATCACGGGTCTTGTCGCCAAACACAAGGAAGTGAGGATTCAGATATTTATCTTTAGTGTTATAAAGCAGTGGTGTGCCGTCAGTTTTGGTGACCTTACCGCCAGCCACTTCAACCACTGCCTGTCCGGCAGCGGTGTCCCACTCACAAGTTGGGCCTAAGCGTGGATATAGATCAGCGACACCTTCTGCTATGAGACAGAGCTTAAGTGAGCTGCCCATGCTGGTAATGTCATGGTTGCCTAGGTTTTCTAGGTATTTATCTACAGCTTCGCCGCGATGTGAGCGACTCGCGACGATGGTTGGTTTCTCGCCAGCCACCTTGCGGACTTCAATGAAGTTATTCACGCCGTCTTCATCACGCAAGTAGGAGCCTGCATCAAGTGCCGCGTAGTAGGTTTGGTTTTTAGCGGGGACATGCACCACGCCAAGTACTGGGCGATGGTTGTCGATAAGCGCAATGTTTACCGTAAACTCGCCATTCTTCTTGATGAACTCTTTGGTGC
>JBLHFB010000096.1:0-6703 GCA_047614865.1 Gammaproteobacteria bacterium
GCCTACTACATCGCTACAAAGTCCCGCGGTTGAATCATTTTCGGCATCGAAGTTTAAAACGCAGGCGCGAGCGGCTCGTAAGGAGTCTTCGCGTGCGGTTATTTCTACGGCGTTGGTCACCGCCGCTGTGGCCACTATGCTGTTGGTGCCGCCATTTTGTACTGCTAGCAATGGCGTGTAGCCACAACCTAGCCCTGTAAGCCCGTCTACCGGATCAGCCAAGTCGTCGAGTAAGGGTTGGGTGCTTACTGAGTTGGCGACGCCATTGGGGGTTGGGCTTGTCGGAGGCGTTGTTGCTGGATCGGAGAAATCCATTCCGTGGTCGCTTGAGATGATGAATATGGTGTTTTCCCAGCGATTGTTGTCTTTTAAGTTGTTAATCAAATTGCCAATTTGAATATCGGCGGTGGTGCGGGCCCCCTGCCTTACTGCGCTACCGCCGGCGTGGGACGACCTATCCACGTCTCCAAGATTTACAAACAGGAAGTCTGCGTCTGGCAGCTGACTCACTGCCTGTGGCCCAGTGGCGTTGTCTGGCGTGTGTTCAGAGCCTGGGCCGATATAAGCGAGTGATGTTTGTGGGTCCCAGTGCACGTCGGGTGCAATATTGGTTATGCCGGCATCGTTACCTTGAGGGTCCGCGTCGTCGCCACGAAAAACCTCCCAAAGATAGGTTTTTGACATCGCTGCAGAATGCTTGAAACCCGGATTGCGCGGAGCAGCCCCAACACGACACTGTTCATCAATCCACGTGAACAACGTTTTCGCGGTTACTTCATTCGGGTTGTCTAAATCTTCATCGCCGGGCTCATTAGGTAGCGCTTCCCTATCCCAGAAATTATTAGTTGGGATGCCATTTCGGTCAGGATAAACGCCGGTCATCATCGCAACGTGGTTGGGGATGGTTTCGGCAGAGAATACAGAACGACTCTGTCTGTAAAGCGTTCCACCCTCGTATAAGGCGGTAACGTTGGGCATCGCTGTGGCGTCGAGATCCGTAGGCATTAAGCTGTCAATAACTGCCACAACCACGGTGAGCGCCTTTTCGCCGGATGGGCCCGGAGCTGGCAGCGCGGGTTGTTCAGGGCTTGTGCTTCCGCATCCCCAAAGTGCTGATATAAGGAAGGTGGAGATTATGACTGGTGCAACTAGTCGCTGCTTCATGCGGTCTACCATGATGATATGTCTCGGTCTCGATGCTGGGAAAGCCAAATGTTAGCCGTGTGGTCGACTAGTTCTATTGAATACCTGCATTGTATCAATTTGGACGCGGTAACTGTATGCGGCGGGATGACTAATGAATATTCGGCAGTCCACTTATAAGCAATGGCTTAGGGCTTTTGCGTGTTTTTTAGTCTTAGGTAATAGCCTTATCTGACTGAATTGTAACCATAAAAAATCTTTCACCCACTTTTATGTTGCAGTGCATCGCGCTAAGCCGATTGGCCTCTCCATTTGTTTGCTCGAAGCGATCAAAAAAAAAGAAATTAATTGCCTGCCCGACTGGCGGGGGGTTGGGCGAGTTATGCACAGGCTGTACACAAGTTATAGTGTGTTCTTGGCTTGCGAAAACACCAGAAACACACTATCTTGAGTCTGGCTAGGAGTCGAGGCACAACATATGGTGTTTGCACACTCCTCAGGACACACTAATAAAAACCCACTTCAACAGGGCTAAAGAGAATGCAACAACCAAATGTTATAGCTGAAGGCAGCATCGATATGCCGCCAGCGGGCACAATTCCCGCGGAAACACAGCGCGCAATAGAAGCGACTCAACCAGGTGGTGTGCGTGTAATTCGCCGTAACGGCAAAGTTACCCCGTTTGATGAGTCTAAAATTTCAGTTGCTTTGACCAAAGCATTCCTAGCCGTAGAAGGCGGAACAGCTGCAGCAAGTGCTCGTGTTCATGAGACCGTTCAGGCTCTTAGTGCACAAGTTATGCGGATGGTGACTCGCTCACTTCCAGGTGGCACCGGCACCGTACATATTGAAGACATCCAAGATGCAGTAGAGCTGGGTCTTATGCGTACCGGCGAGCACAAAGTAGCTCGCGCCTACGTTTTGTACCGTGCTGAGCAAACTCGCAAGCGTGCAGCAGAACTTGCCGCTAACCCTTCGCTTGTGAAGGAAGAAAAAGTAGCGATCAATGTAACCTTGGCAGAAGGCGGCACGATGCCGCTAGACACAGCCCGCCTTGATTATCTAATTCACGAATCTTGTGAAAACTTAGAAGACGTAAATCCCGACAAAATCATTACTGACGTAATGCGTAACTTGTACGACGGAATTACTGAAGCTGAGCTCGCTCAAGCGATGATTCTGTCTGCACGTGCTTTGATCGAAGAAGATCCAAACTACGGTTTCGCGTCAGCTCGTCTATTGCTAGACCAAGCCCGCCATGAAGCGCTTACCTTCTTGGACATGGATACCAAATACGCTACCCACGTTGAAATGGCCGGCCTATATCCAGAGTACTTTAAAGACTACATCGCTCGCGGTATTGAGCTTGAGTTGCTAGACGGCAGCTTGACCCAGTACGACCTAGACGTTCTTGGCGACGCGCTTGTAGCTAGCCGCGACATGCAGTTCACCTACCTTGGCCTGCAAACCCTTTACGACCGTTACTTCATTCACTCGAAAGAAACCCGTTTTGAGCTACCGCAAGCGTTCTATATGCGTGTATCAATGGGACTAGCGGCGCAAGAAGTAAACCGTGAAGAAAGAGCGATCGAGTTTTACAACTTGTTGTCAAGCTTTGACTTCATGAGCTCAACCCCTACTTTGTTCAACTCAGCTACTTTGCGTCCGCAGCTTTCTAGCTGTTACTTGACCACCGTTCCTGACGAACTAGCTGGCATCTACGACTCAATTCGTGACAACGCCTTACTTTCTAAGTTTGCTGGCGGCCTAGGTAACGATTGGACTCGCGTTCGCTCAATGGGCGCTTACATCAAAGGCACTAACGGCAAATCACAAGGTGTTGTTCCGTTCCTTAAAGTAGCTAACGACACCGCGCTTGCGGTGAACCAAGGTGGCAAACGTAAAGGTGCGGTATGTGCTTACCTAGAAACGTGGCACTTAGATATTGAAGAATACCTAGAGCTACGTAAAAACACCGGCGACGACCGTCGCCGTACACACGATATGAACACCGCTAACTGGATTCCTGATCTATTTATGCAACGTGTGCACGAAGAAGGCGATTGGACATTGTTCTCGCCAGCCGACGCTCCAGACCTTCATGATCTTGTGGGCATAGAGTTCAAAAAAGCTTACGAAGGCTACGAAGCCAAAGTAGACAGCGGTGAGCTGACTCTATTCCGCAGAGTTCCAGCCCTAGATCTTTGGCGAAAAATGCTAGGAATGTTGTTTGAGACCGGTCACCCTTGGGTTACCTTCAAAGACCCTTGTAACCTGCGTTCTCCACAGCAGCACACCGGTGTAGTTCACAGCTCAAACCTGTGTACTGAGATCACTCTGAACACCTCAGACAAAGAAATTGCGGTCTGCAACCTGGGTTCAATCAACTTGCCACGACACGTTGATGACAACGGCGATCTAGACATTAAAAAGCTAGAAGCGACTACCAAAACCGCGATGCGTATGCTCGACAACGTTATCGACATCAACTACTACAGCGTCCCTCAAGCACGTCGTTCAAACCTACGTCACCGCCCTGTTGGCCTTGGCATCATGGGTTTCCAAGACTGCTTGTACAAAAAGAACATTGCTTACTCGTCGATCGAAGCGGTTGAGTTTGCCGACGTATCGCAAGAAATTGTCTCTTACTACGCAATTAAAGCCTCTACCGACCTAGCTGAAGAACGTGGACGTTACGAAACCTTCGACGGATCTCTGTGGAGCCAGGGCATTATGCCGGTTGACTCTATCGACATTCTTGAGAAGAACCGTGGTGGTTACCTAAAGCAAGACCGGACTCAGCGTCTAGATTGGGACACATTGCGCCAGCGTGTGATGACTGTGGGAATGCGTAATTCAAACACCATGGCTATCGCACCCACTGCAACCATCGCTAACATCACCGGCGTATCGCAGTCTATCGAGCCTACTTACCAAAATCTTTACGTGAAATCGAACCTATCGGGCGAATTCACAGTGGTTAACCCCTACCTAGTTCGTGAGCTTAAGAAACGCGGCTTATGGGACGAAGTAATGGCTCACGACCTTAAATACTTCGACGGTTCATTGTTCCCAATCGACCGCGTTCCAGATGACCTCAAAAACATCTATCGCTGTGCTTTCGAAATTGATGCACGTTGGTTGATCGAAGCAGGCTCACGTCGCCAAAAATGGATTGACCAAGCCCAATCGCTTAACTTGTATTTGTCAGAGCCTAACGGTAAAAAACTCGACGAGTTATACAAGCTGGCATGGACACGTGGCCTAAAAACCACTTACTACCTCCGCACCATGGGCGCGACCCACGCAGAGAAAAGTACCATTAGCGACACTAAGCTGAACGCAGTTGGACAAGATCAGCCAGTTGGAAGTGCAGCACCTGCAGCGTGTTCACTAGACGATCCCGATTGCGAAGCTTGCCAATAAACACGGCCTCGCTAAGAACCTATAGGCAGGCAGCCGGCTTGGTTGCATGCCTCAAAGAATTGAGAGAAACGATATGCTAGATTGGAATGATAACTCCCCAGGCACGGCTTCACAGCCAGCCAAATCACTACAAGTAAACCCAGAAGGCGAAGCGCACCCTACCCCAGTGCCGACAGAAGCTTCAGAAGAAGTGACTGGCGCTACCGGCGTTGAAGACGTTAAAATGGGCGCTTCACGCATCCGTGTTGACGACAAAAAAATCATCAACTGTAACGCCGACCTTAACCAGCTTGTACCATTCAAGTACAAATGGGCTTGGGAAAAATATCTAGACGGTTGTGCAAACCACTGGATGCCAAATGAAGTGTCGATGGCGAAAGACGTTGCGACTTGGAAAGATCCTAATGGTCTAACCGACGACGAGCGCGACATCATCAAGCGCTCTTTGGGCTTCTTCTCAACTGCCGATTCGTTGGTAGCTAACAACTTGGTATTGGCGGTTTATCGTCACCTTACCAACCCTGAGTGTCGCCAGTACCTACTACGTCAGGCGTTTGAAGAAGCACTTCACACCCACTCATACCAGTACTGCATTGAATCACTAGGCTTAGATGAAGCCGAAGTATTCAATATGTATCGTGAGGTTCCATCAATCCACGACAAAGCGGCTTGGGCACTTCCATACACCCAATCGCTAGCTGATCCAGACTTCTCAACTGGCACCGTAGAAGACAACCAGCGCTTCTTGCGTGACATGATTGCGTTCTATGTGATCTTTGAAGGTATCTTCTTCTACGTGGGTTTTGTACAGCTACTAAGCTTCGGCCGTCGCAACAAGATGTCTGGAATTTCTGAGCAGATTCAATACATCATGCGTGATGAGTCTATGCACATGAACTTTGGTATCGACGTGATCAACCAGATCAAAATCGAAAACCCAGGTACATGGACAGAAGAATTCCAAGAAGAAATTGCCGGAATGATTCGCGAAGCGACTGCTCTTGAAATTCGCTACGCACATGACACCATGCCACGCGGCGTGTTGGGCCTAAACGCCAGCATGTTTAACGAATACCTTAAATTCATTGCCAACCGTCGTTGTCAGCAAATTGGTATTGCAGAGCAATATCCGGGTGCTACCAACCCATTCCCATGGATGTCGGAAATGATGGACCTTAAGAAAGAGAAGAACTTCTTTGAAACTCGCGTAATTGAGTATCAAGCTGGCGGAACGCTTAACTGGGATTAAGTGTGACTCAAAGCATCGAGTGATTCTGAGAACTTGTATGCTATAAAACGAAAAAAGCCTTCGGTAACCCTTACCGAAGGCTTTTTTTTTGAATGGCGGAAAGGTCAATACCAACGAGACAGACCGTAAGTGTCCCTCGGTGGTACTGACAAGTTAACTTCCGTCAGTAGCTTCATCAAGCCCAACATCGCTGGGCGACAACCTCGGCCCATGTTGTAAACGCAACTTCCCTATTCGGTAAAGTTAACTTGTTAGTACCTTTACACGGGCTCAGCTTAAAAAACAGACGTTCTAAGCCCGCTAAGCGGGCTGCTCAATTAAGCGCATCACTGCGACAGGTCTGTCAAAGCCTTTGATATTTTTTTCGCCCATGAATTCGGCGTCTGCAAGGCACTGGTTCGCAGTCACGACGTGTTCAGTGGTGAGTATTTCATCGTGCTTGGCGAGGCTGCATAGTCGCGCTGCGAGATTGGTGACCGCGCCGATGGCGGCATACTGCGAACGGCCAGAAAAACCGATCGCCCCTATTGTGGCGTAGCCATGCGCAATGCCGATGCCCATTCCGAGCTTGTAGCCTTTGCGAGCCCATTGATCTGACAGCGGCTTGAAGGCCGAGCGCATAGCGCGCGCCGCGCTCACGGCTTGAATTTCGGGGTTTTCCATTTCCAGGGGCGCATTAAAGAAAATCAATATGCTGTCACCGGCAAAGTGTTCAACCGTGCCGCCGAACTGCTCAATGATGTCGCCCATGGTGGAGTAGAACTCCTGAAGCACCATCATGACCTCCTCCGGTTCGGCCGCTGCAGTAAACGGGGTGAAGTCGCGAAGGTCGATTTCGCAAATCGTCACTTGACGACGCTTGGGTACTAACAGGTCCGCACCTTT
>JBLHFB010000097.1:0-6676 GCA_047614865.1 Gammaproteobacteria bacterium
GAAAAGTTTCATAGTAAAAAAATTCAAATTTGGATGACTAGAAGTAGTCGCTGCCGGAGGCTTTCAGTTCCCTAGCAATTTGCTGGGCGAGGGCATTCATGAGTGTCAGGCCTTCAACGTCGGGGTTTGCTTGAAGAACTTGCTCTACCAGTTGGTCATGAAGTTCTTGGTCAAACACTAAGCGGCAATATGTCTGGGCAAACAGCGCTTTAGCAACCAAATTCTGGCCGCCTGTTAATTCAATTGCTCGCTCAAAGTGGCCACGGCCAATATCGGGACGGCCACCCAAGGAGGGTGGGATTTGGCTATTTAGCGCGCCAAGATATACATGCCCGATAGCATTGTCGTAGGTTTCGTCGAGCGCTACCGCATGCTCAATAACTCGGCGCACGCGTGGCATCTGAGTTAGCGCAGTGAAATCACCGGCATTGACCTGTAGCCAGCCTACCCATGCGCCGCCAAATGACATTAGTGCGGGCAGGTCGCCGCGATGGTCTATCGCTTTTAGCGCCGCTTCGAAGCTTTGATTGTCTTTATTAAGTGCGTCGCACAGATCATCAAGCGTTTGGCATAGGCCCCGATTGGCAAGGCTTAGTGCTTTGTTGGTCAGCGCTATTTGGCGATCGGTGTCTGTGACGAAAAATCCGCCATAAGAGCCGTATAACCGTGCTCCAGCGAACAGCAAGTCGGGGTCTTTTGGGTTGTTGTTGATCAAGGCGTCGACGGTCACAATCAGAGTAGGCAATGCTTCGCCGATCAGTTGCGGGTCGCTTTGGCCATTTACCGACGCGGTAAGACTGCTGGCCATGCGTCCGGTAATTGAGCAACCTGCGAACAAGAAAATACTTAGGGTTGCAGCAAAAATTTGTGTGATTACTCGGGGCGGAAAAGCCATTTTAAGCCTTTTGAAGTCGGGATAAATGCGCGCGAAGGATAGCAGAAAAGTGCTCACGCTTCTTTTACGACGGCCGCTGGGCAACAAGCGTAGCGCGGCGCGGCGCGGGATAGCCCTCTATAGTCTTGCTCGAATCCATCGGATCGAGAAAATCTGGCAAAGACTGAAAGGTCATCCAATCTGTACTGCGCTGTTCGTCGGCAGTGGTAAAGCTGTCGTCAACTGTGCGGATATCATCGAATCCAGCACGTCGCAGCCAAAGTTCAAGCGTGGCAATAGAGGGCAAAAACCAGGTGTTACGCATTTGTGCATAACGGTTCCCCCCTGCACCTTGAGGCAATAAGCAGTACCCCAGCTCTCCCTCAACCACCAACGTTTCCAGTACCAGCTCGCCGCCTGGGATGAGCAAATCGCGTAATTCTATAAGGTGTGATAACGGAGAGCGACGGTGATACAAAACGCCCATCGAGAAAACTGTATCGAACGCCTGACTGTTCGCTGGAAGTACTTCAATTCCCAACGGTAAAACGTCCAGTGGACATTGCTTATCATAGCCCAGCAGCTTTTTCACGGTGCGAAACTGCATAACAAAAAGCATGGTTGGGTCGATACCCAGCACTTGTGTAGCGCCGGCACCGAGCATTCGCCAGCCGTGGTATCCGTTGCCGCAACCAACATCGAGTACTCGGCGACCGGCTAGGTTGCTGATATGCGGAGCAACCCGATCCCACTTCCAGTCAGAACGCCATTCTGTGTCGATCTCCGTTCCGTGAAGCGAGTAGGGGCCTTTGCGCCAGGGGTGAAACTCCATTAACGCGGCGTGGTGTTCAGTCAGCGAATCGCCATTAGCCGTCACACGGTCGATGAGATTTCGGCTGTCTATTTGCGGCGTTGGCAGCGAATCAAGCGCGGCTTGCCAGCGCGGGATATCGCCATGACCTTTTGTGTAAACCTGGGTTAGAAGCGGCTCAATATGATCGGCTAGCTGGTTGAGTCCCGCTTCCCTAAGCTGGTAGAGTGCATATTGGTGTGGCATAGGCTACTTAACCGCCATTAGCGACATGAAGTTGAAACACTGGTACCACACGTCAAACGCCGTAAACCCAGCTGTAGCAAGGCGCTTTGTGTGTTGTTCTATTGTTTCAGGAATCAAGCTGTTTTCTAGCGCGCCGCGCTTCTGGCTAATCTCTAAGTCACTGTAGCCATGTGTGCGTTTAAAGTTGTGATGCAGGGTGATATTAATGTCGTTTAATGCATCACTTGATAGGTTCACTTTTTCAGAAAGCACCAGCACGCCGCCGGGCTTCATGCCGTTGCAAATCTTGGTTAGCAGTCCGTCGCGCTGTTCGAGCGGCACAAACTGCAATGTAAAGTTGAGAACCACCAAGCTGGCATTGCTGATGTCAATATCGCAAATGTCAGCGTGAATGAATTCAACCTGTGCTTTTGCCGCATCTGTCTCCAGCGCAGTGCGTGCCCGAGAAACCATTGCCTCAGAAGTATCGACCGCTATGATTTTGCAGTTTCTATCGCTCACCGCGTGGCGCATTGCAAAGGTCGCAGCCCCTAACGAGCAGCCTAGGTCGTAAGCTTTGTCGCCATCAGTCAGTAGCTGTGCGGCTAGCTCTGCAATCGTAGATATAGTGGTGGCGTAGCCGGGCACTGAGCGCGAAACCATGTCTTGGAAAACATTCGCAACTTTGTCGTCAAAGACAAACTCACTTACTTTACTTAATTGCTGCGCGTAGATTCGATCGGAAGTACTCATGCGCGCTATTATACGTGCCGGCCGGCGATCAGTTGCGGTTCCAGAGACTTACTAATCTTTCAGTTGCAGCGCTATGAAGCTCAATATATTTATTAAACTTTCCCTGCTGCTGGTGTTCGTTGCTGTTGTTGGCTGGGTTACCGCGCTGAAATTTCCTGAGAAAACCATAGAAATAGCCACCTGGGCAGAGCGTGCACGGAACGGCTTGAGTTGGAAAACGCTCGAATTGGATGGCCAGCAATGGTTTTACCTAGAAGGCGGCAATCTCGACGGCGAGACTATATTAATGCTGCATGGGTTTGGTGCTGACAAGGACAGCTGGACGCGCTTCTCTGGGTTTTTACGCGAGTATCACGTGGTTGCCGCGGATCTGCCCGGTTTTGGAGAGTCTGCTCAGCTATACGACACCAGCTATACGATGGCGGCACAGCGTGAGCGGGTTTATGACTTTGTGGACGCGCTGGACGTAGACAAATTTCACCTATTGGGCAGCAGCATGGGGGGGCAGCTAGCGGCGTTGTATGCCGACAAGTATCCAGAGCAGGTTATTAGTCTAGGAATGATTAGTAATGGGGGTGTGACCTCGCCTAAGCCGAGCGAGATGCAAATCGCTTTGGCACAAGGAAAGCCGATTCCGCTAATTGTAGAAGCCGAAGATGATTTTATTCCGATGCTCGACTTTGTTACCTATAAGCGACCGTGGATTCCACTGCTTTATACGAGGCACTTGGCACACGAAGCGTGGCTGAACTCCTCGTTTCACAAAGAAATTTGGAGTCAATTACGTGGAGACAAAAGTGCTCAATTAGAGCAGGTCTTAACGAGGATCGAACGGCCAACTTGGGTGCTCTGGGGGCGAGAGGACAGAGTCCTTGATATATCATCGATTGAAGTAATGGGGCCGTTGCTGGGCAACGAATCAATCGTGATAATGGACAAAACTGGGCATCTACCGATGGTTGAGCGGCCGCAGCAGGCGGCGACACTATATCTAGAGTTCCTCGATAGCCACGCTAGCAAGCAGTAGCTATAGCAGCACCCCGGCGAGTCGGCCGCTGGGGTGCTTAACGCTATTGACTAAATACTTGGCGAAGCAGGTCGGTAGTGCGTGATTCAGGGTTGCTACGAATAGATTTTTCCTCAACCTCTAACTGCTTGAACAGCCCCTCCAATGCTTTGTTAGTCACGTACTGATCTAGATTGACTTGATCGGGTCTGATGAGTCTCATCAAAGGGCCTAACGAGCTTTGCAACTGCTTGTATTGCCGAGTTAGTCCAACATCGCTAGTCGCTTTTTCAATTATAGGTAGGATTTTCTCGGCTAATTTGTCGCTAGCGGTGCGCTCAAAGAAACGTGTAGCTGCGTCGTCTTCGCCTTGTAGAATTCCGCGTGCATCCACTAAGGTTAATTCGCGAATAGCGTCGCCAAATACTGAAGCAACGTGCGGTACTGCTTTTTCGGCAGCTATATTGAGAGTGCTTTCAAATGTGTCAACTAGTTTGCCTTGGCCTGCTTTTCTAAGAGGGCCTGCAATCTTGTCTAGCTCTTTAGGAAGTGGAATGCGAACCAGATCACTATTCAAAAAGCCACCAGGTTTACCTAGTAGATTGATGGTGCGTTCGGTGCCAATTGCAAGCGACTCGCGCAGGCCGTCGACAACCTTAGACTCACTAAGCTGGCCGAGTGCAGCGGCTGCCTGCTTGTCTTCGTTGCTCACAATCGACTTGAACCAGTCTTTCCACCCAGCTTGGGCGCTAACGCTGCTCAAGGCTATAACGGAGCTCAGGGCAATCACGGAGATACGCATAGCTTCTTCCTAAATTTATCGATAATGTCGTGGAGGGCCGCAGATTATAGAGCACACTGCTTGTATACTCAGGATCCATATAAACGGAGACAACAATGGCAAGCGACTTGGGGTTTGGGATATACCACGTTGACGTTCAGCACATGCGAGACGACTTAGCATCCGCATACATCGTTGTTGAGGGTGACCGCGCGGCAGTTATTGAAACCGGCACCACCCCCGGCTTGCACAACATTTTGACCGCGCTAAGTGAAATTGGTCTAACGCCGGAACAGGTTAATTTTGTTTGCCCGACCCACGCTCACTTAGACCACGCGGGCGGCGCTGGCCAGCTGATGAAGCATTGCCCAAACGCACAACTGATTATTCATCCTCGCGGCGCACGGCACATGATTGACCCAGCGGCACTAATCGCTGGAGCGACGTCGGTTTACGGCGACGAAGAAATGGCAGCCACCTACGGTGAGATTTTGCCGATTGATTCGGCCCGAGTCACCGAAGCGCCAGATGAGTTCGTTGTTAATCATAACGGTCGGAAGTTAGTGTTTCGCGATTCGCCGGGACACGCAAAACATCATTACGTGGTGTGGGATGAGAAAAGCAAAGGCTTTTTCACCGGCGACACCTTTGGCCTGTCTTATCGTGAAACTGACGTAAACGGGGTTCCTTACATTATGCCAACTACCACGCCGGTTCAATTTGACCCCGAGGCGCTTCATCGCAGCATCAATATGATGCTTTCTTATCAGCCTCAGCGCATGTATCTCACCCACTACGGGATGCTCGATGCTGTAGAGAAAAGAGCTAAAGAACTGATCCGGCGTGTTCATGACTACGTACTCATAGCGCGACGTTTCTCCGCTGTTGAAAACCGTAAAGAAGCGCTTGAAGAGGCGTTGATGCAAGCATCTATTAACGACTTGCGCGCGATGGGCAGCGACCAGCCGGAACAAGAAATCCGCGACTGTCTCAGCTTTGACATTGAGCTGAATGCTCAGGGTTTAGAAGTTTGGTTAGACAAGTAGTGGCCGCAGGACTATAACGACGGTATGGAACGAGTTTGGTACTTCTTAGCGGCCGGCTGCCTAGTTGCTGGCCTGCAATGCTTTCGCTACCCCTTGGTGAGCGACGCGGGCAAGCTGCCCGCCTGCCCAGAACCGCTTTGGTACGCGATGTTTACTTGGTTTGTACTTTTTTCGCTAGTAAAAGTGGGCGGCTTGGGGGCTCTTCTGTACGCCTTCCTAATTCCATTTATTCTTAAGAGCGCACTGTCCGCGTTTCCGCCGCGCAAACTGGCGCCAGTGGCTGTTTTGCTAGGCTGGACACTTAGCTTGTTGGGTTGCATTTTGACCGGCTTGGACTTGGCGTTCTTGGACTGATTGAGCTTTCTCAGTTTGAAATGCCTTAGCCGCAGCACAAAGTCCTTGGTAGCCAATAGCAGCCATGTGTTTTGTTAATGTTTCTGCTTCAGAAGGCTGGCCTGCCGATGTTTTTGCCGCATACATTCTCGCTACTTCCAAGCCCTGGCCGAACAAATAGGCGGCTAAATAGTCGAGCCGCAAGCCGGGAATCAGGCCGGCCTCTGCGGCTCGTTTCAAATCTGCTTCAAGCGCCGCGACGGTAAGGTCTAATCGCAGCGGACTATTTAAATCCTGAATTGTCGGGCTGCTATTCAGGGCAAAATTGAGAAGCTTGGGATCGTCATCAATGATTTGGAACAGCAGCTGATAGCAAAAGCGAATGAGCTCCTCAGCAGTTGTTGCAGAACGCCTGATCACACTAAGTCGTGCGTTGAGAGAGGTAAATACCTCATCAAGCAAGGCGTTGAACACCGCGGGTTTGTCTTCGAAGTAATTATAGAAGGTGCCCGACGCCAGCCCCGTTTCACGAATGATATCGCGAACAGTCACGTCGTTATAACCATTCTCTAAAAAGCACTGTCGTGCAGATTGCAAAATAACAGCGCGGTTACGCTGCTTGGTTTGTTCGCGCTTTCCTGTCATTAAATTTACCTGCTTAGATGGCTTTCACATTAGTCAGACTGACCAAAAAGGTCAATAAGCTATTAAATAATGTGCAAAAAAACCCTAGCGACACAACGGTGTCGCGGTAGCTACGTGCAGTAAGTTACTCTTGTTCGTGGGGTTTTACTAACAAACGTTTGCGCACGGCTACTACTCGATCAGTTTGTCCCTATTGGCCATA
>JBLHFB010000098.1:0-6624 GCA_047614865.1 Gammaproteobacteria bacterium
GGAAATAAAAATGCAAGTGGTAGCAGTAGCCCAAAAGCCAAGTCTGAGGGGGTACCGACATTTTAGGCGCACACCAACTTCTGGTGATGGACATCATTACCGCTGACTAGGTGGTTTGATTTGAAGCGAGCAGTTGGCTCTCCACTTTGGGATGTAGCACACAATCTTTTCTCATCAATAGTGAGGCTATTCAAACTTAACTTGGAAAAGTAGTTCGTCTCTCAACTCAAGAAAAGACGTGTGTTTTCGCATGCTCCAAAAGGTTGCCGATCAGCGATTGGTCGAGGCGCTTGGTAGCACTGATTATGTAGAAACGTTCGAGGATCTCGTCAGTGCGGCCAATCACAGAGACGCCATATTGTCGACTAACCTCACTTTCTATCGCGCTTGGGCAGGTAAACACGCCAGTACCAATTTGGCCAAAAGATTTAATCAAAGCGCTGTCGTCAAATTCGCCTGCCACTTGCATCTGGACATCCTTGTCGCGCAGCCAATTTTCCAAACTCATGCGTAAAGCGGTTGTGCGTCCAGGTAAAAGAATGGGCAACTGACTCAGGCAGCCTGGGAACTTGGTTGCTGCATTCGCAAGCAAACTTCTGGCCGCCATAAAACTGATACCTGTCGAACCCATTTCGTGGCTGTAAAGTCGCAGGTTTTCATCCACTGGAGCCGGATGGTCTGAAACCACAAAATCCAATTTCTGTTGTGCAAGCAGTATCAGCAGTTCACTCATGTCGGCCTCTCGGCAAATGAGTCGCGGGGCAGGGGACAGCTCGGTGATGGGCATCAGAACCAGCGTGGCGATAATTTTGGGGACAACGTCCACGACGCCAACTCGTATTTGGCCACCGCCTTGCTCCTTCGATTCCAAGGCAGCCGTGAGCTCCTTGCTCAGATCAAAAATGGCATCCGCATATTCAAGTGCAAGCTCTCCATCTTGAGTGAGAGTGATTCCATTGCCCTGACGCTTGAGTAAGGGGCGAGGCAAGCGTTTTTCCAATTGCTTAAGTTGCGCGCTGATCGTTTGTGGCGTGACGAACAGGCGCTCACTGGCTGCAACGATCGAACCCTCCTGGGCAACGACCCAGAAGTAGTGCAGGTGCTTAAGGTTGATGTTATTCATAATCAATAAAAAGTTGAATAGGTGTAAACATTAAACTACTTTCTTTGGGTTATAACCATTGATAAATTGGCCGCTTACTAAACCTAGGAGTTAAGCCATGCAACTCGATGTTCAGTCCAGACCATTTAAGCTTACCTCGGCACTTAAGGCGTCTGTCTCCCGCAGTCTGAGCGGAATCGATGAGCGCTTTGGCGAGAGAGTAAACAAAGTCATTGTGCGGATGGATGATATCAATGGGAAACGCGGCGGAGTCGATAAGCGCTGTCGAATTGTGAGTGATCTCAAAGCACAACAAACTGTTGTCGCGGAAGCCTTGAGCAACGACTTGTATCAATCGATATCCATCGCGGCACGGCGGGCAAAGGCCGCCTTGCGGCGCAACGTGAATCGTGCGCGAACACTAAAGGTAGCGCCTCCTCAGGTTTCATTGGTGAATCCTGAAGCAATCCGAGAGTGACGCCGCTCATAGTAGAGAACCTACTCAGCCCGCCGGTCTTATTCTTCACTTTTGGTGTTCTGGCCGCGGCGCTGGGTTCAGGTCTTAATCTTCCTAAAGCGTTGAGCGAATCCTTAACGATCTTTTTATTGATCGCCATTGGCTACAAAGGCGGCATTGCTTTGGCCGAGTATGGCATTCCGTCTGGCGCATGGATATTACTCCTAGCTGGCGCTCTACTCAGTTTGCTGTTGCCGGTGGCTGGCTACTTTGCATTGCGTCGACTCACCAATCTCAGCCCCCCAGATGCGGCAGTAACCGCTGCCCACTACGGCTCAGTCAGCGTGGTGACTTTTATGGCGGCGGTTACCTACGTACAGCTTCACCAACAGGAATACAGCGGGCATATGGTCGCAATGTTGGTGATCATGGAAATACCAGCCGTACTTTCCGGTATTTGGATCGCGCGACGCGTATTACCAAAACAAGACGATTCTGCGGTTTCCAATCCTCCTTCCAGCAGCGTTTTCATTAACGCCAGTATTCTATTGCTACTGGGTAGCTTGATCATCGGTGTGATAGCGCAAGGTGAAACACGCGACCAGCTGAAAGACTTTTTGATCGAGCCGCTATTAGGTGTCCTTTGTCTATTCTTGCTGGGCATGGGATTAAAGGCCGGCCGCCAGATCAGTGCATTGCGCTCAAGCGGTTGGGGACTGCTATTTTTTGGCATCGCTATGCCCTTATTTAGTGGCTTTCTAGCGCTCGCAATCGCCGTGGGCTTGCAAGCATCGGTAGCTGACACCACATTGTTTGCGGTTTTAGCGGCCAGTGCGTCCTATATTGTGGTTCCGGCCGCAATGCAGATGGCCGTGCCACAAGCCAATTCTGAATTGGGCACGTCGCTCTCAATCGGCGTCACGTTTCCATTCAACATTATCGTTGGCATACCTCTATTCTTCACCGTCGCAAGCGCCTTATCTGCCTGACCATGAATTCATCTAAATCCCGCAGATTTACGCTGTGATGCCTGTGATGTTGTGCCAAGCCGATCGGTTGCTCCTGCGGTACACCCCCATTTATTTTTCGGACATTTGATATGAGTGCTTTAGTCTCCATTCGTGAATTTATGCGCCTAGGAGCCGCCGGTGGCATCGTGCTGATGGTCGCTGCTGTGCTCGCCATGCTGATGGCAAACTCGCCCTTAGCGTGGGTTTACGATCATTTGCTTAACATGCCAGTTGAAGTTCGCGTTGGGCCGTTAGAAGTAGCCAAACCGTTACTGCTTTGGATTAATGACGGACTGATGGCAGTTTTCTTCTTCCTAGTTGGACTAGAGCTGAAGAAAGAAGTCATCGAGGGCGCTTTGGTCGATAAGCGTCAGATTGTACTGCCAGTCATGGGTGCCGTCGGAGGGATGGCGATTCCCGCGCTCGTCTATGTCGGGTTTAATTGGGGCGACCCAACTGCCTTGCAGGGGTGGGCTATCCCTGCGGCCACAGATATCGCCTTTGCACTGGGCGTGCTGTCGCTACTGGGTAGCCGTGTACCGGCGAGTTTGAAGCTTTTATTAGTGTCAGTCGCCATCTTTGACGACATGGGCGCCATCGTCATCATCGCGCTGTTCTATACCAGCGAACTGTCCGTGGCCGCGCTGTTTATTGCGCTATCTTGTTTGCTGATCCTGTTTACGATGAATCGACGCGGCGTGAGTCAAATCACACCCTACATGTTGGTGGGTATAGTGATGTGGCTAGCGGTATTGAAATCGGGTGTGCATGCCACGTTGGCGGGCGTCGCTTTGGCAATGTTTATACCAATGCGCGACAGTAAAGACGCAAGCAAATCGCCGGTTATTAATTTGGAGCACGACCTACGCGATGTTGTCGCTTTTGGCATTCTGCCAATCTTTGCCTTCGCCAATGCCGGTATCTCTTTAGAAGGCGTTGGGCTCGACACGCTAATGCATCCAGTGCCTTTAGGCATAGCCGCGGGATTATTTATCGGCAAGCAATTGGGGGTTTTTGGGTTCTTCTGGATGGGTGTCAAATTGGGTTGGGCACAGCTGCCAGAAGGCACCAATTGGATGCAGCTATACGGCCTAGCGCTTATTAGCGGCATAGGTTTCACCATGAGCCTGTTTATTGGTTCATTGGCCTTCGAGAATACTGGCGGCGATCGGTTTTTCGATGAGCGGCTGGGTATTATTGTCGGCTCACTGCTGTCTGCGGTTGCAGGTTATTGGGTGCTTAGATTCGCAAGCGCTGAAAAACACTGAAAAAGCAGAGGCACAGCAAATGGTTCACTCAGACTGCACCCTTTAGAGGTGAAGCGAGATTTGAACGGTTGCCTCAACCTCATCAAACGGGCGCCGACCGTGGCCGCATTCGGGACAGCGTTATCTTTCAACGTCGTTGGATACTGTTTCTCCAGACAGGCTGATATCTCCTAGATTCGACTAGGGGCAGTGTCTTGACTATAAATGTAGATCCCGACGCCGCCTAGTATTGCCGCTGACGAAACCGCCAATCTAAAGCCAATCGGCTCTCCCAAAAAGATTACCCCAGCGATAGCGGCGATGGCAGGGACGCTCAGCTGAATGGTTGCCGCACTGGTTGCTCTCAATGATGGCAATACGCTGTACCAAATGGCGTAGCCCACACCGGAGGCCAAGGCTCCCGAGGCTACAGCATAAAAAACACCACGCATATCTACGCTGACGGACGGCGACATAACCAGACTGATGACTAGTGCCAGCATTGCTGCGCGAACAAAATTACCGGCTGTGGCCTGAGTTGCATCGCCAAGGCGGCGGCCGCGTAACGAATACACGCCCCAGGCAATGCCAGCGATAGCCATCATCAAACCACCGGCCAATGGCGGCGCTTCTAGTCCGGGGACGAATAGCGCCAGTAAACCGAGCAAGGCCAAAGCAATCCCAGACAGCTGCCTAGGGTTTGGACGTTCGCCCGACCACAGCCCGTAGGCAATCATTGTGGCTTGGACAGAACCAAACAGAAGTAAGGCACCTGTTGCCGTTGAAAGGCTGACATAGGCAAATGAGAAACCGGCGGCATATACCAACAACGATAAAGCAGACAACCAACTGCCCCCCAAGGCAAGCTCGCGGTTTTGCAACAACACCAACAGCGCGAGAGTGATCGCGCCGGACAAAAGTCGAATAGTAGTAAAACTGGTAGGATCAATATCCGACGCTGTAAGCGCCAAGCGGCACAGCAAAGAGTTGCCCGCAAACGCAATCATTGCAATCAGAGTGAGTAGGGCGAGCCGAGTTGATGACATTAGCGAATTATCGCACGGGGCGAGGGGCTAGCCGGTGGTTGATACCTGCCCAAGACAACACAGGAAGGTCATACGAGTTCGACTGCCGACGATAGGGCTGGCTTGGCTACCGATCAATTCGGCCGAATTTAACTGCTAGCTTCCCAAGCAGCAATTTGTAGTCTGGGGGCAGTTTATTTCCAGCCCTGAAGCCAGTTGCTAGTGTTCTTAAGGTCGCTCCAATCTATTGGCCTTGAGCGTTTCGATATAACCGCCTCAATTAGGCAATGGATAACCTCACCGTCTTCGTCAAACTCTAGTTCTGTAACAAGGAAGTGCTTTTCTTTGTTAACAGGAGCAACCGCAGTCCACTTACTGTTAAGCAATTTCTTCGGGTTTATTGGGTTCACAGAGGGTCTCTGGTTAATGTCTGGAATAAGCTTTGCTAGCACTACTGCTTGTCATCACGGCTAAAGTGGTGCTACCTCAAAAGCAGATAAACGGCAAAACCCACCGCAACCCCGCAGCACCATCCCTACATCAAACATACCCTGTTCTAGTTGAATAAACCGGGCACTTTTGTAAGAGACAATAACCGTCAATTATTGGAGTGCCATTATGGGCCAAAAACGTAGTTACACACAGTACCCCGAAGAGTTTAAAGAGGAGGCTGTAGTGCTGATTCGAGATCAAGGTTACTCGGTAGCGGATGCCGCCAAATCATTGGCAATAACCACTAGCCTGCTGTATCGCTGGAAAGACTAGTAGGAGCAAGCGGCCGCTGGCAATACTCTGTCGGGAGATCAACACGCTGAGCTACAACGCCTTCGTAAAGAAAACAAAGAACGACGTGGCGACATATAAAACGCTGCATGTCCGATCGCGGAAAGTGCTGGATCATTCTCTAGCAAAGCACCTGAGGCGCTCCCACAGAATGAGGCAAAGCGTTAAGCATTCTCGGTCAGGAGGGTACTGACAAGTTAAGTCCAGATTTTTGAGACAATGGGCGGATGAAGGCATACAAACGTCATCGATTCCCTCCCAGCATCATCAGTTAGGCTGTTTGGGTTTACTACTGCTTTAATCTGAGCTTTCGCGATGTAGAAGACTGATTGGCAGAGCGGGGGATAACGGTTAGTCACGAATCGATCCGTCTGTGGTGTATAAAGTTTGGCCGCCTATATGCCCAAAGGTTGAAGAGAAACCATCGGGGTTTCGGTGATGCCTTTTATCTCGATGAGGTGTTCATCAAGATAAAAGGCAAGCAAGATTACCTATGGCGTGCCGTTGACCAAGATGGTGAAGTGGTCGATGTCTATCTGCAAGATAGGCGTGATGAAGCGGCCGCCAAGCGTTTTCTTAAGCGAGTGGTAAAACGAAGCGGGGCCAAGCCCAGAACAATAGTGACTGATAAGTTGGCCAGTTACCGTGTCGCCCACCGAGAGTTGCTGCCAAATAGCGATCACGACACAGAGCAATATTCGAACAATAGGGCAGAACGCTCACATGAGTCGACGAGGTTTAGAGCGCGAGGCATGAGGCGATTCAAGTCAGCCAGCCATGCTCAAAAGTTCCTCTCTATTTACTCTGAAGTACGTAAGCTGTTTAACCTCTGCCGCCATTTAGTCAAGGCGAACCATTATGGAAATGACAGGAAAATTGAGTTTGTAGCCTCGGCAGAGGCAGCTATTTCCTTTGCCCCTTTGTAGTTTCGCTTATCCTAGATAGTTAACTTGTCAGTAACATTTAGAGAACTACTTTTCGAAAGATAATATTTCAGCAT
>JBLHFB010000099.1:0-6618 GCA_047614865.1 Gammaproteobacteria bacterium
GGCAAAAGTCCGCAGTGGCGCCAACACCTTAATTGCATTGCAGCGCGACAGCGGACCTAAACCCAACTCGGCCACCAGAAGCACCTCTTTAGGCGCCTTGGTTGACAACAGTATTCGCCGAAGCACGCTGGTTTCTGGTTTGGATAAGGTACAACCCGACGGAGAAAACGTGGTCAAAATTTGGCTGAAAGACGTTGATTTCAATGCCCTAACAATCTGGCTAGATCTAATGAAAACACGCTACCAAGCAACTGCTGTGAACGTTGGAATAGAACGCTCAGATGAATCTAGCAAAGTCTCTGCCAGACTTACTTTAGAGCGCTAGCAGCATCCAATGATCAAAATATCTCTGAAAATCATTCTGTTACTAGTGCTGAGCTACGCCGCTTTTGTGATTGCCAAGGTCCCTGCCGACTTTTTTTGGCACAAGGCCAATGTCCCGCAGCAGCAAGCCAAACTCTATGATATTGCTGGAACCATATACAGCGGAACGGCTGCGCTACTGGTTACCCCTCAGGTCACTCTTAATACGATCAGCTGGGAGTGGCAACCAAGTAAGCTGCTTGCCGCTGATATTGGCTACCGCGTTCAAGCTCATACAGACAACGGCAAAGTGTCTGCGATAGCCAGCATCCCCCTAAGCCAGTTATTAACGGGAGCTATAAATGACGCAAGCGCACTACAAGTAAGAGGTTCTGTACCGCTGGCCGACTTGCCCTTGCCGCCAATTGCACGCAGTGTTCCTTTAGACGCTGATTTATTGCTGAACTTAGATAGCCTCGCAATCACTGACCAATTTCCGTCTGAAGCGACAGGCAGTATCATTATCGGCAACATTAACTTCACCATGGGCGACGAGATCACCTCACTTGGGACTATCTTCGCCGACATAAGTACTCAAGAATCCGGCGAAATCGTTGCCGACCTAAGTTCTGATGGCGACTTTCTCGATTTAGCCGCTGAGGCCAAATTGCAAACTGATGGTCGCTGGTCTGTCGAAGGCAGCTTAGTTATTAGCGACGATCTGCCGCCCGCCTTATTCCCGATATTTGGCTCCGCTGGTAAACGCCAGCCTGATGGAAGCTACCTAATCGCACATAACGGCCAGGTACCTAAGCCGGTTATAAAAACAAATCCCCCTCAGGTGTCTACTCAATGAGCTGTGATCAAGATTGGTGCCCCCACGTTACCGTTGCGACGGTGGTAGAGCGGGACGGAAAATTCTTAGTGGTTGAAGAGATCGCCGGTGGAGAGCCGGTTATCAACCAACCCGCGGGACATTTAGACGATGGCGAAAGCCTTGCTCACGCAGCGATACGTGAAACCTTTGAAGAAACCGCTTGGAAGGTTCAACTACGCCATGTTTGCGGCGTTTATCGCTGGCGCCATCCAGAAAACCAACAAACTTTTATCCGTGTCTCCTTCGCTGCGAAAGCAGTTGAATACGTCTCCGACAGCCCACTAGACAACGGCATCCTTAGTGCCGACTGGTATAGCCGCGACGAGCTGGAACAACTCGGCGACAAGCTCCGTAGTCCAATGGTGCTAAAATGCGTCGACGATTACCTAGCCGGTAATCATTACCCTTTAGAACTCCTTCAAGACGTTCTATAAACCATCTAGAGAAACCATGAGCGAACGCGTCATCGTTGGCATGTCCGGCGGAGTTGACTCCTCCGTAGCTGCCCACCTACTGATTGAACAAGGCTACGCCGTAGAAGGCCTGTTTATGAACAACTGGGACGACGACGACAGCTACTGCACTGCGGCACAAGACTATCAAGACGCCCGCCAAGTGGCTGCCGACCTGGGTATTCCACTGCACAAAGCCAACTTCGCAGCGGAGTATAAAGATAGAGTTTTCAGCCACTTCCTAGAGGAACATAAAGCGGGTCGTACGCCTAATCCAGACGTCCTCTGTAACCGCGAAATAAAATTCAAAGCTTTTCTTGAATACGCTATAGAGCTCGGCGCCGACAAAATCGCCACCGGCCACTACGCTCGTGTTGCGCAGCAAGATGGGCAGTTCCACATGTTCAAAGGCGTGGACAACAACAAGGACCAAACCTACTTTTTACAGGCGATTGGGCAATACGAGTTGTCAAAAACGCTATTCCCGGTTGGTGAGCTACCTAAACCTGAAGTACGTGCGATTGCCGAAGAAATGGGCCTCCACACCTTCGACAAAAAAGACAGTACCGGCATCTGTTTTATCGGCGAGCGTGACTTTGTAGAGTTTCTGCAAAAGTACCTCCCTGCCCAACCGGGAGAAATCCAAACACCTGACGGCGACGTGATCGGAAAGCACAATGGCTTGATGTACCACACCCTCGGCCAGCGAAAAGGCTTAGGCATTGGCGGGCTTAAAAACTACAACGCCGACGAGCCGTGGTTTGTTTCGGGTAAAGACCTAGAGCGAAATGTGTTGATCGCCGTGCAAGGCCATGACAACCCGTTATTGTTTAAATCCACGCTAAACGCAATCGACCTCCATTGGGTGGCCCCCAACCCGCCTACCGGCTCGTTTAGCTGCACGGCCAAAACACGCTACCGCCAAGCCGACCAACAATGCGTCGTCAATATTACTGACAATGGCGCCTATGTTGAATTTGCACAGCCACAGCGCGCGGTAACACCCGGGCAGTGGATTGTTCTATACCAAGGCGAAGACTGCCTTGGCGGCGGGATCATTGACTATTAGTCAATCGTTTCGAGCAAGCTCACTACCTAGTTCCGCTAAACTAGCGAGATAAGGCCATCCTTCCGTACGTTTTTAAACGGCGGAAAAAATGTCTCGCTATCGAGTCCGTTACCAAACCGTTGAGTTTGGTAACGACGATATTCACCTACCCTCCTGCGTGATAACCAACAGTTTTCGGACTACGATCAAGTTGCCAAAGATTTAGGTATTTACTCTGCTGCATGGCCAATGTTTGGAGTGCTTTGGCAATCTAGCCAAGTACTACCCAACCTGATGCAGGATCGTGCGATTGATGGTTTGCGATCCAGACCACGTCGCCCTGTTTTCGCAGTTTATTGATCGGCACTTAGTCACCAACGGCGAGATGATACGGGCAGACCCGAAGCGCGGGAATCAGCACAAGTTTACTCGCGCAATGGAGCAGATCGGCTATAACCTAACGGCAATCAAAAGCCCCGAGCCGAAACTGTCAGCCGAATTTACTGAGTTCATTCATCAGTTGAAGTGCCAAAACCAGATGATCTATTGGCCGCGCACGCGCAGTTTTTAAGGCTGCAGAAGCATGGGCTATCACTACAAACCTAGGTATCCTTTGCTTCGTAACTCGACTACGACAAATAACAAAAAACGAGCAGGTAATTTTTCAATGACACGGGCAACTAAGCAACGAATTTCAACTGACGCCACTGCTGTACTTGAACTGCTACGCAGCGGAGAAATAACCTCGGAAAGTTTTGTCTCACAACAGCTTGCACAGCTCAATAGTCAGCATCAGACAATCAATGGAGCCACCCATATTTTCGACGCCGAAGCGATAGAGCAAGCGCGGAAGTTGGACGTGGACGGCGACAAGTCTTTAGCGCTGTTTGGCCTGCCTTGCACAGTAAAGGAAACCTTTGGCATGGCTGGCCACTCAGTAACCGCTGGCTCTGTGCGTATGACGCCCGAAGAGCACAGCGAAGATTCAGAGATTGTTAAACGTTTGAAGGACGCGGGCGCGGTGATTATCGCTCGTACTAATATCCCAGAATTCGCGATGACCGGCGAAACTACCAACCTACGTTTTGGACGCTGCAACAACCCCTTAGACCCATCGCGTGTTGCTGGTGGCTCCTCGGGCGGAGAAGGCGCTTTAGTGGGTTCCGGTGCATCACTGCTGGGTGTTGGCTCGGACATTCTTGGCTCAATCCGCCTACCAGCGGCCTTCTGTGGCGTGGTCGGCTTCAAACCTCATTCCGGCGCGGTCGACAAGCGCGGCACATGGCCAGTAGTCGAGGGCGATACCAAAGCCTGGTTAGCGCTTGGGCCGATTACTCGCTCAGTACGTGACGCTCGCTTGGTATACAACGTGGTTGCCACTACACCCATCGCAGAAACAACTGAGCTGCCGGCCAAGCTTATCGAACCCGTAAACCTGCCATTAGAAACACGTGATCCTGTCATTACTGAGGCGGTAGCAGCGGCCAAAGCAGCGTTGCTAAAGAATGGCGTGTCTCACGCGCCGGCCAACTTTGGCGGTATTAAGCAGCTATACCCCGTCATGCCGACGCTTGTATGGAGCGACTTTTACGACGGCTGGCTCCAGCTACTTTCGTCGCCAAGCGCGGGCAAATTTTCAATTGCCAAAGAGCTATTCGCACGCCTAATTGGCAAGCCAACTATCGACGGTGGTTTGTTTGCTTGGATTCTTGCCGGCGCATTGAAACGCACACGTAATCAGAAAAAACTGAGTAACACGGTTCAGCAGTTCGCCGGCGCCCGAGAGCATTATCGCGGACTGCTTGGCGACGACGGCATATTGGTTACCCAAACCATTGGCTTTGTTGCCCCTAAGCACGGCGGCATGAACAAAGCGTCGTTCAAACTTGGCGTAAATGGCGCGATGACAGCTCACACACTCGCCAACTACTGCGACCTGCCTGCGATTGCGATTCCTGCATGGAGTTTTTGTGACCCTAAAACCGGTCTACCACCGAGTGTTTCAGTGGTTTGTACGCCTGGCAACGAGGCTAAGTTGTTCGCTGCGGCAGCCATCGTCGAAGCCGCTATCAACCCCTAACCTTGCGCTATCAATCCGGCCGACTTACTTGAGCAGCCGGTTTCCGATAAGCTGCTATGCATGACACCCAAACGACTGATTGCCGATAACGGCCTACCTCATTTCGGCATCTTCGACGATGCCGTTCCGCAGATTAACGTGGCCGACTACCGCGCTCTAACCCCGCTCGAAAAGCCAATGACTGGCTTTCAACGGCGGATGGGGCATAAGCAGTTTGAGTACCTTGGGGTAATTGCCGAGGACCTAATCTTCGGCTGTGCTATGGCTCACTTGGGCTACGCTGCGGTGGTTTTTGTCTATGCCTTTGATACCCGCAGCGGAAAAATGCAGTCAAAGACCGTTCGCGTCCCATTGGGGTTCGGGGTGCGCAATTCAGACTCACCCATTTCTGGTCAATCGACTTTCAAATCAGGTAAAAATCGAGTGCGCTTTTGGTACGACGATCACCCACGTCGTAAAGGGCTAACCGTAGAACTGAGCAACGGCGTTAGCGCCGAAATACAGTTCAACGAACACGACGCCAACTTCCAACCGATGTCGCTCTGCACCCAAGCTGGCCGGCGTGGCTGGGTATACGCCCACAAAGTGGCCGCTGTTCCGGTGACCGGAAAGATCAAATGCGAGTTCGGCGAGTTTGACTTGGCCGAAATCAACGCCTGTGGCCATCATGACTTCTCAAGCGGCTTTATGCGCCGAGAGACGTTCTGGAACTGGGCCTGCCTTTCTGGCCGCCTGCCAGACAACAAGCTAGTGGGTTTAAACATTTCCTGCGGTGTAAACGAATCTTCATACTCAGAAAACTGTGCATGGCTTGAGGGCAAGCTCTACCCGCTCGGCCAAGCCCGCTTTGAATACAATTGGGACAACCCAATGGAGCCGTGGCAAATGACAACCGCCTGCGACAACCTCAATCTGACATTTGTGCCGGAAGGCGCTCACACAGAACGGATGGATGCAGGGCTAATCAAGTCTAACTTCAAACAAGTATTCGGTCGTTTTAACGGCACCGTGCGTTGTGGTGAGAACACGCTAGTGATTAACAACATGTACGGCTTCGCTGAAGACCAATATGCAAAGTGGTAATAGCGTTGGCGCTAACATCTGCTAGCAGCGAGCCAGCTTGGCTGCCTCGGCTTAAGCTAGGCCACTAAAAACCATCACCGAACTGAGTGGGACCTACATCGCTTGTTGGTTTAGCTTAAGCTAGTAAAAAAGTAGCTGGACTGAGACATGGCTGGAGATATCAACTTCAACAATATGCTGAATCGTGACCGGCGGATGCTACTTGGCAGCATGGCGGCCTTAGCATTCACACCGATAGTAGGCGGCTGTGGTTCCCCGCAGCAAAGTAAGTCGCAGAAAACGGTCGACATCCCATTGGCTGAACCCAGCGAGGTTGAACTGCCAGCACTTGGCGGTGACCCTGCAAGCGTATTTCCTGCCTCGGTCGCGAGTGGCGACCCCAAACGGCTCTCCGCCGCTGTGGAGATGGCGATCCGCAAGGAGATCGACAAGGGCCATACCTATACCACCCAGAACGCCATTCGCCCCACGGTAAGAAAGCTGCTGGGCTCGACCGAGCTGGCAACGCAGGCGTTTATGGCGGGACATCAGAAGGCGCAGTTTGTGCTGAACTGGGAGGCGGGCACCTACCACCCCACGGCCCAGCTACTGATGGAGTCCGTGGTTGCCAAGCGCTTGCTGAAATTGGCAGCCCAGCGCGACGCAATGAATCTCGCCCATATGCGACCCACATAGCGTGGTGCCACAGGTTTTACAGAACACCAAGCCCCACTCTTCTTGTGAAGTGAAATGCTGAAGATTCCCCGCCCCAATTACCCACGAGAACGAATCGGAT
>JBLHFB010000100.1:0-6570 GCA_047614865.1 Gammaproteobacteria bacterium
CCACATCGCTCAATTTCCCACCATGGGTGAGCTTTTCAAACAGCGCCGGATCAACGCTGTCGAGGCTGATATTAATATCGTCCAAGCCTGCATCGGCTAAAGGCTGCGCATATTTGGGCAGCAACACGCCATTACTGGTCATCGACAGCTTTTGCAGCCCGCCTGCGCGAAGCTGATTTAGCCCAGCGGTGATCTCCACTACGTCTTTACGTAATAGCGGCTCGCCACCGGTTAAACGAATATGACTTATGCCCAACTCTTCAACGAACAATTTAGACAGCGCGATGAACTCTTCTTGGCGGAGGATTTGCTCGCGTGGAAGCCACTCGGGGTTCGGAGGCATACAATAACCACAGCGAAAGTTACAACGGTCGGTTAACGACAGCCTAAGTTTTCGCTTCTGGCGTCCATGCTGGTCTATCAGCCCTTTTGCCGCCGTAGTAGCAGCTGATGCTCGGCCTGCGCTAATTGCTGGGGCGTGTTGACGCTCCAAATCCATTGATTATCTTCCTGGTGGAAATCCACCCAAGTTACGTCATTATTTAACCAGCGCATCACACTGCGTTGGTCTGCATTCAGCGCGGCAGACAGGCTGGCTAACTGTGATTTATGCAGCAGAGCACAAACCGGGTTTTCACGCCCATTAACTTTCACCGCCACTTTCAAATCTCCACTTTCTTGCTGCGCCTTAAGCAAGCTAGCAAGCAGCGTGCTGGGTTGCAAAATAGCATCGACAGGCATCAGCCATAGCCACTCAGTCTCGCAGTTGGCTAGTAATGTCTCTATCCCAGCCAGCGGCCCAAAATAACCGTCGCGCTTGTCCGGCAGCGGCTTAAAGCCGATCTGCGCATACTTAGCTAGGTTGCGATTAGCGCTAAGCAAAATATGCGCCACATGAGGCTGCATTGTCTCACGCAGATGGTTTACAAAGGGTTTATTGCCACAGGAAACAAGCCCCTTATCCACTCCGCCTAGCCGGCGGGCTTCTCCACCCGCTAGTATTCCAGCGCTAATTTCTGTCCTATTAATCAACTTACCTATTCCCCAATGGGTCGTCCAAGGTGCCCTAGTCGGCGCCTGTCCTAACAGCTGCGATAGCGGCGACTTTAGGGTAAAGCGCATGATATGGGGCGGACGAGCCGATGTACACACAAGCATTTACATGACTGCACTCGTTGCCAGCCAGCACAATGAGGTGATTAAGGCGTTCATCAACAACTGTCACGAGTCGGTAAACCTAAGAAAGTCGCCTTGGTGCCTTGCATGCGTAAGCTGCTAGGCCAGCGATCTGAGAGAGACTCAAGGCTTGCTTTACTAAGACGATAAGCATGAATCGCTTGTCACTCTAATTTCTGCTGGAGATAGACATGGCTTTGTTGTTTTTCATATAGCTTTTTGATCTGCGTCAACGTATAAATCGAATTCCTACCCTTACGCTGACGATGCCGTTTCGTCGTCGCTAACCACGAACTACGCCCACGTCACTATGACCGTTCAGAACATCACCCAGCTCCAGACGAAATTCAATGCGCTGCAGTCAAACAAGCTGTTCGAGCTATTTGTTATCTCGGTAATCATTCTCTCAGCATTACTGATTGGCGCTAAAACCTACGACCTACCTCCACTTTTGTTGACCGTATTGGGTTGGCTAGACGTCGCGGTAACAATGTTCTTCGTAATCGAAATATTTATTCGCTTCGTCGGAACTGACAACAAGCGTCGATTTTTCCACAGCGGCTGGAATGTTTTCGACACCCTGATCGTCACCGTCAGCCTAATCCCAGTAGAAGATTCTGAGATGGCAATCTTGGGGCGGCTTATACGGATTTTTCGTGTGCTACGCATGGTCTCGGTGATTCCTGAGCTCCGTCTGCTGGTCAATTCGTTGCTTGCGGCACTTCCGCAACTCGGCTATTTGATGCTGCTGATGTTTATCATTTTTTACATATTTGCGGCCGTAGGAAGCTACCTATTTGAGGGTATAAACCCGGTCCTCTGGGGTGACATCAGTATTTCCATGCTGACCCTATTCCGCGTTATGACCTTTGAGGATTGGACTGATGTGATGTACGAAACCATGGCGGTTCATCCTTGGAGCTGGGCGTACTATTTAGTCTTTATCTTCCTTACCACTTTTGCCTTCCTGAACATGGTTATAGGCGTGGTGGTCGGGGCGATGGATGAAGAGAGCAATAAGGAAAAAACCGCGGATAAAAGTCGGACATCGTTGGAAAACCTCCACGAACAACTCGACCGAATTGAACAGACCCTAGCGGCACAAGACCGACGGCGCTAACGCGATAGCGTTATTTCCCTCGCCTGCTAACCTGTCACCTAACTGCAAAGCAACCTAGAAAGAATCGCCGTGTTTAAATCATTATTCAAAAAGAACAAATTATCCGAAAAATCTCCTGAGAGTGCCGCGCCGTCAACCCTTTGGCATAAGATTGCTGTCAGCAAAGTGGTCGCCGAAACAGCCGATGCCACTTCGGTGGTGCTTGATATGCCGGAGGAGCTTTCCGCTATCTTTAGTTATAAAGCCGGGCAGTTTCTAACTTTCCGATTCACGGTAAACGGCGAGAAAATTAGCCGCTGTTATTCCATGTCCAGCTCCCCAGTTGCGGACACAGACGGCTATAAAGTGACCGTCAAGCGCGTTGAAGATGGACGTGCCTCAAACTGGATTAACGACAACGTTAAAGCCGGCATCGTTCTAGAGGTAATGAAGCCGGGTGGCTTATTTTGCTTAGAAGACCGCGACAGCAAACTCTTGCTGTTTAGCGGTGGTAGCGGCATTACCCCGTGTATCTCTATCCTTAAAACGGCGTTGCAAACAACCACTAGGCAGATTCACTTGGTGTACGCCAACCGCGACCAAGGATCAATTATTTTCCATAAAGAACTCACTGAATTAGCTGCTGCCAATCCGGACCGTCTCAGCATTGCCCATCGCTTAGACGATACCGATGGTTATATGGACAATGCCGCAGTGCAGGCCGCAATTGGCGGCGATACCAGCGCTGATTTCTACATCTGCGGCCCTGGCCCGTTTATGGATACCGTTGAAGGCGCGCTGCACGGAATGGGGATTCAGAGTCGGCAGATCTTTATCGAACGCTTTAGCGCGGCTGCAAATGGCATTGAAGACGCACATGAGCCAACACCAGCAACCGTCAGCGCGAATGACGCGGTTGAATCACTCACCGTGGAATTTGACGGTCAAACAAAAACCTTTGATGCCAACGGCAACAAACCACTCCTTTTTCAAGCACGTGATAATGGCATTGATCCACCATCGGCCTGCGAAGAAGGCTTCTGCGGTTGCTGCATCGCCAAGCTATTGGACGGAACAGTGCACATGGGCACCACCGATGCATTGTCAGTCGATGACCTAGAGAACAACATGATTCTCACCTGCCAGGCTGTGCCGACCTCGAAATGCGTGTCGGTTAAGTATCCAGACTAGCGGGCTACCGACGAGCCTTTGCTAGTTACCTAGCTTCCATCGTCAGGGTTAGGCAGCCGCCAATCAAACAAAAGCGCTCCTGCTCGAACCGCGAAAGCGACCAAAACTGCAATGCTAATCGCAACTGGCTGAGTGAATGAGAGATGCGTTAAGCCGAGGAAAAGGCTGCCACCGACTAAGCTAGGCGTAACGTAGATTTCGTCGCCTAGAATCAGTGGGTCGCGATTCAATACCACGTCACGAATCAAGCCGCCCATGGTTGCAGAGATTGAGCCCATCAATACGCAAACCAAGGGATCGTGCCCCAGTAAATTGGCCTTCACAGCCCCAAGTACCGAGAACATTGCGATCCCAACCGCGTCAAACCACACCAGCGCTTTACTGGCGCTGCCTAACGGCCCCACTAGCACATAGCCAGCAACCCCCCCGGTCACACCAAGGTAGATATAAGTCGCGTCGGCAATCCAAAAGACCGGCTCATTTAGCAGCAGATCACGGGTAGTTCCACCACCCACGCCGACCAAAACCGCGAAGAATATATAACCTAGGAGATCTAGCTTCTTTTCGGCAGCCGCCAATGCTCCGGTCATGGAGAAAACGGCCACCCCTAAATAGCTAACGGTAAGCAGAACTGAATCGATTGGAAACATTTAGTAACTACACTGATTAATGACAGGCAAGCAAAGTGGCTAGCCTTTTGCAGATTGGTACTCTTTTGGGCCGACCCACATAAACGGATTGTGTGCCACTTCCCATAGGTGCCCTTCTGGATCTCTGAAATAGCCGCTGTAGCAACCCCAGAAGACTTTCTGACCTGCTTTGGCGAGTGTAGCTCCGGCTGCGACAGCTTTTACTAATACCGCGTCAACATCTTCGAGATCCGTCATTGTGGCCGATCGCCACGCTGTTGAAGCCTGCTGGATCAAACGGCACATTGGCATCTTCAGCCAACTCCTTGCGCCCGAACAAACCTAGCCAAGCGCCTTGTAGCGTAAAGAAGGCAACAGTGGGCAGAGATTCCATCCTTGGAAAGCCAAGGCCTTCCTCATAAAACTTGATCGCTGCAGGGATGTTATCCACGCCCAATGTAATCATGCTTATATACGGTTGAAGCGCCATCAATTAGGCCTCATAGTGTTAGTCATCACGGCCTATGTTATAGGCCGAACAATCCCACACTGTAGAGAATTTTGATGAGCAAATCTCCTGTTTTAGTGACTGGTGCCACCGGCTATGTAGCTGGCTGGTTAGTTAAGAGACTATTGGCCGAGGGCTACACTGTTCACGCTCCGGTTCGCGATCCCGACAATGCCGATAAAGTCGCTCATCTAAAGGCAATGGAAGCAGAGTCTCCGGGCACGCTTAAATTCTTTCAAGCTGCCGATCTGCTGGATGAAGGCGTCTACGACGAGCCGATGAAAGGCTGCGACATGGTCTTCCACACCGCCTCACCGTTTGTAATGAGCGTGAAAGATCCCCAGCGCGACTTAGTTGATCCGGCACTTAAAGGCACGCAAAATGTGTTGAATTCAGTCAACCGTACTGACAGCGTAAAACGTGTCGTGCTAACCAGCTCTGCAGCAGCAATCTTCAGCGACAACGTCGACTTCAAACGGCACGCCAACGGCGTACTAACTGAAGAAGACTGGAACACCGGCTCAAGCGTTGACCACAACCCGTATCAGTACTCTAAAACTGTCGCAGAGCAGGCGGCTTGGGCGCTTTGTGAAGCGCAAGACCGCTGGGACATGGTTACCATCAACCCATCACTGGTGATTGGCCCGGGAACCAACCCTAACGCCACCTCAGAAAGCTTCACCCTATTCCGCCAGTTCGGTAACGGCAAGCTAGCAACCGGTGTTCCTAAGATTGACCTAGGCGTGGTGGACGTACGTGAAGTAGCAACCGCTCACTACAACGCTGCATTTACTCCAGAAGCCAAAGGCCGCCACATTCTTAGTGGACACAACACCTCAATGCTCGCGCTTGGCAAAGCCATCGGCAAACGTTTCCCTAAAGCACCTGTGCCTAAAAACTCATTGCCTAAAGCCTTAGTTTGGGCAGTTGCCCCAGCGGTTGGTTATTCGCGTAAATTCATCGCCGACAACGTTGGCCATACGCTAAACCTAGACAACAGCAAAAGTGTTCGAGAACTGGGCATCAAATATCGTCCGCTTGAAGAATCGGCTGGCGAATTCTTCCAGCAGCTAGTCGATCAAGGCAAAGTAAAAGGCTAAGCTTACAGCCCTCTGCGGGAGCCCCCGCTAGCCACACAGTCAGAACGTAACTCAGCGTTCTGAGAGGTTAGCCATTCGTAGGCGCTGAGTTCGGCACTGCTGCAATAAGGGTTGCTGAGAGTCAGGAATGATTCACCGGCCATCTGAAAGTATCGACTTAACCTCGACATTCACCTAGACCGGCCTACAGTGGAAGCACTTCTATTCCATGTAAGGCAGTCCAACATGATCATCGAATTGTTAACCAACATCCTTGGCTGGTGCAGCGTAATCAACCTCGCGTTGTTTGCTATCTCAGCGTTAGTTTTGGCGATCTTTCGTAAGCCCATTATTCACATTCACTCGCGCCTTACTGGGGTGAAAGAGCTCGAACTCCCCAAGCTGTAATTCAAGTACCTCACTAGTTACAAACTTCTTCCGCTGACATTTAGCCTAGTGCCATATTTTGCTCTGCGTTTATGTCTGTAATAGAGCAGCAGAACCCTACAATGAAATATTCAGAGACCTTTTAACTTGCACAGACTCGACAAAACTCTTTGGCTGGGATCGTTCGGCCTTTTTGGGCTTGGTATCAGCCTACCGATGTTTACGATGGAGAAGTTCTTTGTCTTCAAAGACAGCTTTTCCTTGCTAAGCGGCCTATACCAGTTACTAACAAACGGAGAATCCTTCTTGTTTTTGCTGTTATTTCTATTCAGTGTTGCTATGCCACTGTGTAAATTCTATTTCAGTTTCAGGATTGCGTTTGGCCGCCTTGGAACAGCTGAATTGAAGCTAAAGAGAATCAAGCAATTGGCGATGGTAGGAAAGTGGTCAATGGCCGATGTATTCGTGATCGCGGTTCTTGCCTCAACGGTTAAGGTTGGC
>JBLHFB010000101.1:0-6567 GCA_047614865.1 Gammaproteobacteria bacterium
AAATCGCTAACGGCTTCACTAACATCATCTTCATCTAGGGCGCCATCAGCGTCGTTACTTGCTGCGCTCGCGTCTGCATCTGAATCGATGGCAGCGCTGCCTTCGTCTTCATCGGCAAACTCTTCGTCTAGATCGTCATCAGTTGATTCTTGACTGGCACTAATTAGCTCGGCGTCGTCTTGCAGGACTTCGGCGACTGAAAGCGGTGGCACTGCCTCTTTGTTGTCCCCACTTTTGGAAACGTGACGTCTCCACGCGGTGTTATGGCGAGAAATCTCCTCAGACGCCACTTCGCTGCTAATCGAAGAAATGTCTACCGCGTCTGGAATCCGCAGCACAAACCCCGCATCTAAGCCGTTTACATTGCCGTGAAACGCTACCGGATTAACTTCAAACAATGCCATTAGCATTTGTTCGGGTGTCAAAGTTGTACCTTGGGCGAGTTCGGTCGCCACTTGTATACCGCTTACGCCTTTTTTAACTGGCCCGTAATGATAAGGAAGCTCTGGGAGAGTGGAATTACGCACCGGAGCTCGCCGGGGTGTTTTTCCTATCTCAGCGTCGCTCGGTTTTGGCGATAGCTCAGCAATAATATCTGGCTCCGGTAGGGGAGCAACTTCGGGTTCAGCAACTCGGGGGGCGTATTGCCGTTTCGCATTCAGATCGATCGGATCCAAAAAGATCGCGTACTCGCGTAACAAGCGGCCGCGCTGCCAGCGTGCTTCTAGAAGAAACACCACCAACGGCTCGCTTATTAAGTTGTCAGAGGTAATTTGGATCGCGGCATCGTTTCCCTGCCCAACGATCTCAAACCTAAAGTCCCGTTCAACACCGCCCGCTTCCATGTTGGCTCGTTGGTAATCAGCGTATGGGGCGACACCTACGGACAGCCCACCTAGCTCGCCTGGCGAAACCGCCCCTAGATCAATTTCAGCCTGAAACTTTTGATTCAAACCAGACATTACTTCTGCCTCGCCGAGAGTCAGCGAGTAGGCGGGGGTTGCGGCAAACGCAAGAGCAGCTGCACCGCCGATGGTTATGGTAGAGCGCTTGAATGTCAGTCCGAACCTAACTGACGTTGCTTCCTTGCTCATTTGTCTGCCTTATTTATTTATCTTAGGGGAGCTAGTTAGGTACTAGGTAAATCTAAAACCTAGAGGTACTCCGCAACCAAAATTTCGGCAATCTGAACACTGTTCAATGCGGCTCCTTTACGAACGTTATCTGCTACTACCCAAAGGTTCAAGCCGTTATCGCATGAAATGTCCTCCCGAATGCGACCAACGTAGGTATTATCGTTACCAGCGGCTTCGGTTGCAGCTGTAGGCCACGATCCATCTTTACGCTCATCGATCACGGTAACGCCAGACGCGCTAGTCAGCAGTTCGCGCGCCTTCTCGGCACTCACTTTTCGCTTAGTTTCAATGTGTAGCGCCTCAGAGTGACCGAAGAATACTGGGACTCGGACGCACGTCGGATTCACACGAATGGAATCGTCTTCGAAAATCTTCTTGGTTTCCCAAACCATTTTCATTTCTTCTTTGGTGTATCCGTTGTCTTGGAAAACATCAATTTGTGGAAGAACGTTAAATGCAATTTGCTTCGGGTATACCTTAGCTTCTACGTCTTGCATGCTCATAAGCGCTGCAGTTTGACTTGCTAGCTCTTCAATCGCACTTTGCCCACTGCCAGACACCGCTTGGTAAGTGCATACATTGATACGTTCGATACCAAACTCATCATGTAGTGGTTTCAACGCCACTAACATCTGAATAGTCGAGCAATTTGGATTGGCAATGATGCCGCGATTTTTGTACTGGGCAATCGCATGTGGGTTTACTTCAGGCACAACCAACGGCACGTCTTCGTCGTAACGAAAGTGCGATGTGTTGTCGATAACGACAACCCCTGCTTTCGCAGCAATTGGCGCCCAGCGCCCTGAAATACTTCCGCCTGCGGAGAAAAGTCCAACTTGAACTTGGCTCCAATCAAAGGTTTCAACGTCTTGCACTGTAAGGTGCGAACCATTGAATTCCACTCGCTTGCCCGCAGAACGCTCACTGGAGAGCAGGAATAATTTGTCTACTGGAAATTTACGCTCTTCCAGGATTGAGACCATGGTTTGGCCAACCGCACCGGTTGCGCCTAGGATAGCTACGTTTACTTTCTTGCTCATGGTTAACTCGTTTTACGTAATTTTTTGAATAGAATTAGGCGGCAGAAAGCGCTGCAAGTACAGCGTTCCCAACGTCGACGGTACGCGCTGAACCGCCAATATCTGCGGTACGGACTCCTTGATCAAGCACGTTGATTACTGCCGCATCAATCTCATCAGCCATCTCAACTTCAGCCAAGGTGTAACGCAGCAACATCGCTAACGACAATATCGTCGCCAACGGGTTGGAGATTCCTTGACCGGCAATATCAGGAGCAGAACCGTGAACTGGCTCATACATACCTTTTCCGCTGGCGTTCAAAGACGCAGAAGGAAGCATGCCAATTGAACCGCTTAGCATGGATGCCTGATCCGACAAAATATCGCCAAACAGGTTGTCGGCAACAATGACGTCGAACTGCTTTGGCGCTCTCACCAACTGCATCGCAGCGTTATCAACGTACATGTGGCTAAGCTCTACTTCAGGGTAGTCTTTTGCGATACGTTCCATTACTTCACGCCAAAGCTCTGACACTTCCAGCACATTAGCTTTGTCGACAGAACAAACACGCTTTTTACGCCTCATCGCAATTTCAAACGCACGAATACCAATCCGTTCAATCTCAGCTTCGGTATAAGTGAGCGAGTTGAAGGCGTGACGATTACCTCGGCTGTCGGTCGCAATGCCACGCGGCTCACCAAAGTAAATTCCGCTGGTAAGCTCACGAACAATCATGATATCTAGTCCGGAAACCACTTCAGGCTTAAGGCTAGATGCTTCGGCTAGCTGCGGATAGAGCATTGCCGGACGAAGATTGGCGAAAAGATCCAACTCAGAACGAATGGCTAATAGCCCCCGTTCTGGGCGCAATGGGCGATCTATCGCTTCCCATTTTGGCCCACCTACTGCACCTAGCAAAATAGCATCTGCCGCTTCAGCCAAGACTTTAGTTTCTGGCGGGTAGGGATTGCCGTATTTATCGGTCGCGCAGCCGCCTAGCAAACCGCGGGTGATGGTTACATCCAGCCCTTTGTTCTCAACTAGCCAATCGAGCACACGCTCTGCTTCAGCGACAATTTCAGGACCAATGCCATCACCTGGCAGTAAAAGGATATTTTTGCTCATTTAGTCTTCGCTGTTACCCGCTGGACGCAGGTGGTTATCAATATGTTCGAGCTTTCGCTATACAACGAAAGATCTGTATACAAGGCAAACTAGGCGCGTTTTAGCCACGCTGGCTGTTTGGCTTCAAACGCTTTGATTTTTTCTGACTTCAATAGCGTTAAGTCGATGTCATCAAGACCTTCAATTAAGCATTTCTTGCGGAATGGATCAATTTCAAAGGCAACCGCTTGGCCACTGGAATCCCGAATTTCTTGGTTTGGCAAATCAATTGTCAGCTCAAAGCCTTCGATTTCTGCAGCAGCAAACCAGCGATCTAACACCTCATCGGCAACAACAATGGGCAAGAAACCATTTTTGAAACTGTTGTTGAAAAAGATGTCGGCGAAACTTGGCGCTAGAACCGCTCGAAAACCGTAGCCATCCAATGCCCAAACTGCGTGTTCACGCGATGAGCCGCAACCAAAGTTATCACGTGCCATCAAGATTGATGCGCCAGCGTACTGAGGCAGATTCATAACGAAGTCTGTGTTGACTTCGCGGCTACTGATGACCGTACTCAAGTCGCCAGCGGTGTTGTAACGCCAGTCATCAAACAAAAACGGGCCAAAACCAGTGCGTTTGATCGATTTCAAATACTGCTTAGGAATAATCGCATCGGTATCCACGTTGACGCGATCCAATGGGCAAACAAGTCCGGTATGTACGTTAAATGCTTTCATATCTAGTTACTCAACTCTCTAACGTCAACAAAGTGGCCGGCTATCGCGGCAGCCGCAGCCATCGCAGGGCTAACCAAATGGGTGCGCCCTCCCTTGCCCTGACGACTTTCAAAGTTGCGGTTTGAAGTCGACGCACAGCGCTCGCCCGGCTCAAGTCGATCGGCATTCATAGCAAGGCACATGGAGCAACCTGGCTCGCGCCATTCAAAGCCCGCTTCTTCGAATATCTTATCCAAGCCTTCTTTCTCTGCTTGTAATTTAACCAAACCAGAGCCAGGAACAACCAATGCCAAGCTAATATTGCCGGCGATTTTATGGCCTTTGGCGACTGCCGCAGCAGCACGCAGATCCTCAATACGCGAGTTAGTGCATGAACCAATAAAGATCTTGTCTACTTGGATTTCAGTCAGCGGAGTGCCCGCCATCAATCCCATGTAGTTAAGCGCTTTTTCCATGCCTTCACGTTTGTAGCTATCGGTTTCATCGGCAGGATTTGGTACAACTGAACTAATTGGCAGTACCATCTCAGGAGATGTTCCCCAGGTTACTTGAGGAGCGATGCTTGCGCCGTCGATCACTACGACCTTGTCGAAAACAGCATCGTCATCAGAATGGAGATCTTTCCAATCAGAAACTGCTGAGTCCCAAGCTGCGCCAGTCGGAGCAAAGGGGCGTCCTTCAACGTAATCGACGGTGGTCTGATCTGCGGCAATAATGCCTGCACGAGCACCGGCTTCAATTGCCATATTACTCACGGTCATACGACCTTCCATGCTCAGCGCGGCAATCGCGTCACCAGCAAATTCAATCGTGTGACCGGTACCGCCAGCGGTACCGATCTCGCCGATAATCGCCAACACGATATCTTTAGCGGTCACGCCCGCGCCCGCGTCACCGTCAACACGAACTAGCATGTTCTTAGATTTCTTTTGCACCAAGCACTGAGTGGCAAGCACGTGTTCGACTTCAGATGTACCAATCCCAAACGCCAGTGCACCAAAGGCCCCGTGAGTAGCGGTGTGTGAATCTCCACATACAACGGTCATGCCGGGCAGCGTTGCGCCCTGCTCTGGGCCAATCACGTGCACAACGCCTTGGCGAAGATCGTTCATCTTGAATTCGGTAATGCCGAAGGAATCACAGTTGTCGTCTAGCGCGTCAACCTGAGCCTTTGAAATTGGATCGGTAATACCGTTAACCCGGTCTTTAGTGGTTGGCACATTGTGATCTGCCACGGCAAGGTTGGCATCCAAACGCCACAGTTTACGATTAGCCAGACGCAGCCCTTCAAAAGCTTGTGGAGAGGTCACTTCGTGAACCAAATGACGGTCGATATACAGCAGTGCTACACCGCTCTCATCGTAGTCAACTACATGCGATTCGAACAACTTGTCGTACAGGGTTTTTCCGGCCATTTGGATTGCCAACTAGGTTTGGGTGAAAATCGGGTGAAACAGCCAACCATTCTAGCAAGCAGGCGGGTGGCTTGGTAGCTTAAGGCTTCTGAATTGAGCCCTTTTCGTGCATTTCTTAGAGTTTTTTATTGCGCTGCAGCAATCAGGTGCTTTTGACAGCTGATTTACGCACCCCAAAATACACAACAGCCACCGCCAACAATCCCGAAAACGAAGCCGCCATCCAGGTCATAGCGGGAGAATAACCCGCCCAAAGTTGCCCCGAGATCCAGGCGCCGACTGCGCCACCAAGACCAAAACTAACGCTGCTATATAGCGCCTGCCCCTGCCCCTGCAAAACCTTGGGAAAACATCGACGCACAAGCTGAATCGCAACCGCATGATAGATGCCAAAGGTTGCCAAATGAAGCAACTGGCTAGGAACCAATATCCAGCTTATATCCGCCAACCAAGCCACGATCTGCCAGCGGACCGCTGTTGCAACCGCAGATACCATGAGTAATTTTTGTAGACTGAAGCGCCTAAAGAGTGCGTCCATCCAAAGAAAAACCCCAATCTCGGCAAACACGCCAAGCGCCCATATCAAACCAATAAGCGCTTCGTTGTAGCCATGATGCTTGAGGTGCAATGAGAAGAAGCCGTAATACGCGCCGTGGCTCACCTGAATAAAGAAGCACGCAAGCAAGATTGAGATTACATACGGCGACTTAACGACTTTCCACAATGATGCGCCCGAAGGGCCAGGCATTGTGACGGTTGTATTTGGCGTAACGAACGAGGAAGCCGCCATTAACACGTAGAGGCCGAGGCAGATTGGTACGACAATCGAAATGCCGAACGCCGCGACCATTGGCGCAATCCCAAGCACCGTGCCGATGAAGCCAACTGAACCCCAGAGACGTATTCTGCCGTAGCCTTCGCCGTCAGGTGACCCACGTCGCGCAAGGTGTTCAAGAGTGATCACTTCTTGCTGGGGCAATGCGGCGTTCCAAAAGAAGGTCGAGAAGGCTAGCGCCAAACCTATCCCACCAAAGCTGTTCAACCACAGCAACGGTGCAAAACCTATCGCGGCGACAACAGAACCAACACGCACTGCTAGTAAGTGGGCACCCAGCCGATCGGCTATCCAGCCCCAAAGGTTTGGACCGAGAA
>JBLHFB010000102.1:0-6542 GCA_047614865.1 Gammaproteobacteria bacterium
TCCAGGATTCAAGGGCAAAACTATGCTCGCTATGCACCGCATGGTTTACGAAACGCTGGGCGACAAAATGGGAAATGAAATTCACGCCCTATCGTTAAGAACCCGAGCTTTCTAATGGATAAATTACTAGTAATGGGTGGTGGGCCACTCGACGGCGAAGTTCGCGTGTCTGGGGCTAAAAATGCCACGCTACCGATTATGGCGGCAACCTTGCTGGCAAGCGGCCCAGTTGAATTAGACAATGTGCCCGATTTGGCTGACGTAAAAACCATGGTTCAGCTACTCGGCCAGATGGGCGTCACAATTACCATGGGTGACCGTATGGTGATTGAAGCAGACCCGACAACCATCAGCAGCTTTGAAGCGCCGTACGAACTGGTGAAAACCATGCGTGCGTCAATTTTAGTGCTCGGCCCATTGCTTGGGCGGTTTGGCGAAGCGATTGTTTCGCTGCCCGGCGGCTGTGCGATCGGTTCCCGTCCGGTGGATATCCACCTCGACGGCCTAGAAAAAATGGGCGCGAAGATTACCGTCGAAGAAGGCTTCATTCACGCTGTAGCCACCCGCCTTAAAGGCGCTCATATTGTCATGAGTAAAGTGACCGTAACCGGCACCGAAAATTTGCTAATGGCCGCGACGATGGCAGACGGCGAGACGGTTCTTGAAAACTGTGCACGCGAGCCAGAAGTGGTGGACCTTGCGAATTTCTTGATTGCTCTTGGGGCGGATATCCAAGGCGCTGGCACAGCCACCATGGTTATTCAGGGCAAGAAAAAGCTAGGAAAAGGCATTAAGTACAGCATCCTTCCTGATCGGATTGAAACCGGTACCTACCTTTGTGCAGGAGCCATCACAGGCGGGCGTGTGTTGGTTAAAAAAACCGATGCCAGCCAGCTGGGTGTAGTTCTCGATAAGTTGCGTGAAGCCGGTGCTATTGTTGATGTGGGTGATGATTGGATTGAGCTAGATATGCAAGGCCAGCGTCCTAAAGCGGTGAGCTTTACCACCGAGCCGTATCCCGGATTCCCAACCGATATGCAAGCCCAGTTCTGCGCGATGAACGCGGTTGCCGATGGTGTGAGTCGGGTTACCGAAACGATTTTTGAAAACCGTTTTATGCATGCCAATGAAATGCAGCGGATGGGCGCCAAGATTGTGATTGAAGGAAACACGGCAACTATTACCGGCGTGAAGCGTTTAACTGCCGCACCCGTAATGGCGACGGATCTGCGCGCCTCCGCAAGTATTGTCTTGGCTGCCTTGGCTGCCGATGGTGAAACATTGATCGACCGTGTTTATCACATCGACCGCGGTTACGAGCGTGTTGAAGAGAAAATGGGCCAACTAGGCGCCAAAATAAGACGGATAGCATGAGCACCCTAACTATCGCCTGCGCTAAAGGGCGTATTTTCAAAGAAACAATTCCGTTGTTGGCCGCTGCTGGGATTATTCCCTTAGAGGATCCGGAGGTCAGCCGTAAGCTGATTTTGCCGACCAATCAGCCGAGTGTCCGATTGTTGATACTGCGTGCAAGCGATGTGCCGACCTTTGTAGAAAATGGTGCGGCCGATGTTGGGATCTCTGGCAAAGACACCTTGTTGGAATACGGCTCCTCTGGTTTGTATGAGCCGTTAGATCTGCAAATTGCCAAATGTAGGTTGATGGTCTGCGGTAAAGATCACAGCCAGCTTGATCGTCCTCGCTTGCGTGTTGCGAGCAAGTATGTCGATATTTCGCGTCGATATTTCGCTGCGAAAGGCCAGCAGGTAGACGTTATTAAGTTATATGGCGGCATGGAGTTGGCACCGTTGGTTGATTTGGCTGACGTTATTGTCGATGTGGTTGATACCGGTAATACGCTTAAAGCCAATGGCCTTCAGCCGCTAGAGCATATTGCTGACATTAGCTCGCGCCTTGTCGTTAACAAAGCGTCGATGAAGATGAAACACGCACGCATTCGTGCATTGATTGACGATTTTGCCAGCGCTATATCTAATTGATTCTGCTGGTGCTGTAAATTTAAGTGTTGCCGGATAAGAGCTAAAGCCCTGTAGATGAAAAAATTAAGTACCAAAGACCTAAACTTTCAAGCTGAACTGGCATCCATTCGCGAATGGCAGGCTGACTCGGATATTGAAGTGCTGCCGATTGTTCGTGGCATTTTGGACGCAGTGCGGCGTGACGGCGACGCCGCTGTGCTTGCTTATACGCAGAAATTTGATCGCCACCCAGCGACTTGCATGGCAGACCTGGAATTTGACCGTGACAAGCTAGAGCAGGCGCTCGAAAGGATTTCACCCAAGGCGCGGGAGGCGCTCGAATTCGCGGTGACGCGTCTGACTGAATATGCCGCATACCAAAAAATCCAAAGCTTTGAGTATGTTGACAGCGATGGCAATACGCTAGGGCAACGCGTTACCCCAATCGACCGCGCGGGACTATACGCGCCAGGCGGTCTGGCTGCCTACCCCTCATCGGTACTGATGAACGTGATTCCGGCCAAAGTTGCCGGCGTTGATGAATGTGTGATGGTTTCGCCAATGCCTGGGGGCAAGGTCAGTGATATGACCTTGGCTGCTGCCGCTGTAGCGGGCGTCGATCGCGTATTTACGATCGGTGGCGCTCAAGCAATTGCGGCGATGGCTTACGGTACCGAAAGCATTCCGGCAGTCGATAAAATCACCGGCCCCGGAAATATCTGGGTCGCCACAGCCAAACGCCTTGTGTTCGGTACTGTGGGTATCGATATGTTTGCCGGACCTTCTGAAGTCTTAGTGATTGCAGACGAAACCGCTAATCCCGACTGGGTGGCGATGGATATGTTTGCCCAAGCCGAACACGATGCCCAGGCGCAGGCGGTTCTGCTCTCTACCAATACCGAATTTACGCAAAAAGTATTAGCCAGTATTGAACGCCTACTTCCGAGCATGGCGCGCGCCGATATCATTCGTCAGTCGCTTATGGGTCGTGGCGTAGTGATTGATGTGGCGGATATTGACGAAGCCGTCGCAATCTCAAACGACTTGGCCCCAGAGCATTTAGAAATAGCCATGGATAGCGCTGAAGATGTGGTCGGAAGAATCACTCACGCGGGTGCGATTTTTGTCGGCCACTACAGTGCTGAAGCAATGGGTGACTACTGTGCAGGGCCAAACCACGTTTTGCCTACAGCGCGCAACGCCCGCTTTGCCTCTTCATTGGGTGTTTACGACTTCCAAAAACGCAGCAGCATTATTCATTGCAACCAGCAAGGGGCTAAGGCTATCGCTCAGCGTGCGGAGACATTGGGATACTTAGAAGGCCTAAACGCCCACGCTTTATCGGCTGCATACCGCAAATAGACCGTGCTGAATTAATGCGCCGTCAAGCTGGCGCTGGAGTATCTCGTGGCTAAAACCCCACAACAACTTATCCGTGAAAATGTATTGGCGTTAAACGCCTACCACGTGCCAGAAGCTGGTGACGTGCTCAAGCTAGACGCTATGGAGAACCCGTGGCCGTGGCCAGGGGCGCTTCAGCAGCAATGGTTTGACGAGTTGGCTGGAGTTGAGGCAAATCGCTATCCAGATCCCTCAGCGAAGCAGCTCAGAGCCGCTTTGCGAGGCTGGATGGGATTGGATTCGCTAAGCAACGCTGACGACATCGAAATCATGCTCGGCAATGGCTCGGATGAGCTAATTCAAATTCTGGCGATGGCGGTGGCAGGCGATGGTGCTAAGCGCCCCGTGCTGATGGCGCCAGAGCCTGGCTTTGTGATGTACAAAATGATCTCAACCTACGTTGATATCGGTTACATCGGCGTGCAGCTAGACGACCAGTTTGAGCTTGATCTGCCGGGAATGCTTGACGCGCTTAAAACGCATCAGCCTGCAATTATATTTCTGGCTTATCCTAATAACCCTACTGGCAACAGTTGGAATCGTCAGTCTATTGAGGCAATCATTGAAGCGGCGCCGGGCTTGGTTGTCGCTGATGAAGCCTATGCACCGTTTGCGGCTGATTCGATGGTCTCAGGCCTAGAAAAGTACCCCAATTTACTAGTAATGCGTACCTTGTCCAAAGTAGGGCTAGCAGGCCTGCGGCTTGGTATGTTAGCGGGTTCAAAGCAGTGGATAGAGCAACTAAATAAGTTGCGTATGCCCTATAACGTCAATGTGCTTACTCAGCGCAGCGCTATATTTGCGCTGAAAAATCAACAGGTTTTGGACGCTCAAGCTGAAGAGCTTCGTAAGTCGCGAGAGGCGTTGGCGGCTTCGCTAGCTTTGATCAAAGACGTTACGGTTTGGCCGTCGCAGGCGAACTTTATTCTGCTGAAAATGGCACCCAATACAGCTAAGCCAATCCATGATTCGCTATGTCGGCAGGGCGTTTTGATCAAAAACTTGAACGGTAGTCACCCCGCGCTAGTCGATTGTTTGCGCGTTACGGTTGGTACGCGCGAGCAGAACAAACAATTTTTATCAGCGTTAAACAACGCTATGGCAGCGTTTTAAAGCCATTGCTGCGCTGCGGTAACTCGCAGCTTTTTGCTTCAATAGATATACTATGTCGGCTTTTCTTTCCGCATTGTGCGGATGACCGTGTCGTGGAGAGCGGCAGGGCCAGTTTTTATCAGGAGAAATCTCGATGAGTGAAATAGATGACGACAAACGTCGTTTTCTCATCGGTGCAACCTCAACTGTAGGTGGCATCGGTGCAGTCGCGGTGGCTGTACCATTCCTCAAATCTTGGGCGCCTAGTGCCCGTGCAGAAGCAGCCGGCGCGCCGGTAAGTGTTGATATCAGCAAGCTTCAGCCCGGTGAGCGTCTAACGATTGAGTGGCGTGGTAAGCCCGTGTGGATCGTAAGAAGAACAAAAGAAGTCTTGTCGGCTATTGACGCTGGCGACGACAAAGTAAGCGATCCAAATTCAGAAAAACCGATGCAGCCTGCTTATGCGGCTAATAAGTATCGTTCTATTGATCCTGAATTTCTCGTGTTGATCGGTCTATGTACGCACCTTGGTTGCGTACCAACCTATCAGCCGGAAGTAGAAGCGGGCGCTGGACAGTTTTACTGCCCATGTCACGGTTCTATTTTCGATTTGGCCGGTCGCGTTTACAAGAGCAAACCTGCTCCTGTAAACCTAGAAGTACCGCCATATCACTTCATAGCTAACAGCAACAACACGAAGTTGATTATTGGCTTAGATGGGGAGGCAGCGTAATGGCTATTGTTCCAAATCCACACGGTACCACCGGCCTTATGGGCTGGATTGATGATCGTTTTCCATGGACCAAATTGGTTAAAGATCACGCCACTGAGTATTACGCGGCGAAAACCTTTAACTTTTGGTACGTATTTGGTGTTCTAGCAACGGTTGTTCTAGTTAACCAGCTTATTACGGGTATTTTCCTAACCATGCACTACAAGCCATCTGCGCTTGAAGCCTTTGGTTCGGTTGAATACATCATGCGTGACGTGCCATTTGGTTGGCTAATCCGCTATATGCACTCTACTGGCGCGTCGGCGTTCTTCATTGTTATATACCTGCATATGTTCCGCGGCATTCTATACGGTTCGTACCGTCAGCCACGTGAATTGATCTGGATCTTCGGTTGGATGATCTTCCTAGCGCTTATGGCTGAAGGTTTTATGGGCTATGTGTTGCCTTGGGGCAATATGTCGTACTGGGGTGCTCAGGTAATTATTAACCTATTTGGCGCCATCCCGATGATTGGACCAGACTTGGTTGACTGGATCCGTGGCGACTTCTTGATCTCAGATGCGACCTTGAACCGCTTCTTTGCGCTTCACGTAATAGCGCTTCCGTTCGTTATCGTGGGCCTTGTTTTTGCTCACTTGATGGCGCTGCACGAAGTGGGTTCTAACAACCCAGACGGTATCGAAATTAAGAAGCACAAAGATGAAAATGGAATTCCACTAGATGGCATTGCTTTCCATCCTTTCCACACGAGTAAAGATCTTGTGGCGATCGTGATCTTCATGATTTTGTTTGCTGGGGTAATCTTCTTTGCGCCTGAAATGGGCGGCTACTTCATTGAGCCGCCAAACTTCACGCCAGCTAACCCGCTCGTAACTCCGTCGCACATTGCGCCGGTTTGGTACTTCACACCGTTCTACTCTGTGCTACGTGCAGTGACATATCCGCTATTTGGTGTTGATGCCAAGTTCTGGGGAGTTATTGCGATGGGTGCGTCGGTAGTGATTATCGCCTTCCTACCTTGGTTAGATCGTAGCCCAGTTAAGTCGATTCGTTATAAGAGCCCAATCTTTGCTTGGGTACTTGGCGTGTTCGTAGTTGCCTTTGTTGTTTTGGGTTACCTAGGTTTTGAACCAGCTACTCCGCGTAACACCGCAATCGCACAGGTTTGTACGGTGATCTACTTTGGGTTCTTCCTGTTAATGCCTTGGTACTCCAAGCTGGGAACCGCTAAGCCAGTGCCTGAGCGCGTAACCGGGTATGAGAAATGATTAAGTCATTACAAGCATTAGCATTTGCCCTGGTTGCTGGCGGCGCAGTCGCCGCTGGCGGAGGCGTGC
>JBLHFB010000103.1:0-6536 GCA_047614865.1 Gammaproteobacteria bacterium
CAGTTAACGTGGAAAATTTGCGGAAGGGTTTCGCTCTTTTCACCCATTGATAACCAGTGAGTCCAGTAATCAGCAAAGTTGTAACCGCAGAACGGCTTCATTGCCATTGGATCGCGGCGAACGACGCCTACAGAGCCTTCGGCAGCGGCAGTCTGCTCAGAGGCAACCGAACCGCCGACCAGTACGCCGTGTTTCCAGTCACGTGCTTCGAATACCAACGGTGTGAATTCGCGACGGCGTCCACCAAAGATAATCGCTGAAATAGGTACGCCGTCTGGCGCATCAAAAAAGTCACTACCGCAGGGGCTTTGTGATGCAGATACCGTGAAACGAGAGTTAGGCTGAGCGGCAGGGCCATTAGCTGGGTCGTATGGGTTGCCTTTCCAGTCGGTTACTGGCTCGCCAGTCTTCATTCCTTCCCACCACGGCTGGTTGTCAGCTGTAACGGCAACGTTGGTGAAGATGGTGTCTTTCTGGATCATCTCGTAAGCATTGCGGTTGGTCTTAGGGTTGGTACCCGGAACCACACCAAAATAACCGGCTTCTGGATTAATCGCACGAAGCTGACCTTGCTCATCAAAATGCATCCAAGCGATATCGTCGCCCACAGTCCACATTTTCCAGCCTTTGTACTCTTCAGGCGGGATCAGCATCGCTAAGTTGGTTTTGCCGCAAGCCGATGGGAAGGCTGCTGCAACGTATTTGGTTTCGCCTTGTGGGTTTTGAATCCCAACAATCAGCATGTGCTCAGCCAGCCAGCCTTCGGTACGCGCTTGATAAGAAGCGATACGCAGTGCGTGGCATTTCTTACCGAGAAGGGCGTTTCCACCGTAGCCAGAGCCAAAGCTCTTAATAGCCAACTCTTCAGGAAAGTGCATGATGAAACGACGATCTGGGTTCACGTCGCCTACTGAGTGAAGGCCTTTTACGAAGCTACCTTCTCTCTCGATACGAGCCAAAGCGTCTGTGCCCATGCGGGTCATTAGCTTCATGTTGGCTGCAACGTAGGGGCTGTCGGTTATTTCAACGCCACAACGAGAGTAGGGTGAATCAATCGGTCCCATGCAATAAGGAACCACATAAAGAGTGCGACCTTCCATGCAACCTTCGTACAGCGCTTCCATCTTCGCGTGTGCTTCGGCGGGAGGCATCCAGTTATTGTTCGGGCCAGCTTGGTCTTCGTTTTCGGTACAAACGAAGGTTAGGCTTTCTACGCGAGCCACGTCATTTGGATTTGAACGGTGAAGGTAGCAGCCGGGGTGGGTTGTTTGGTTCAGTTCAAGCAAATCACCTGTTTTCAGCATTAGCTGAATCAGCGCTTGGTACTCCTGATCAGAGCCATCACACCATTGGATGTTCTCTGCTCGGGTTAATTCACTTACTTCGTCTACCCAGTTCGCTAGGTCAGCGTTGCGTGTCATCATCCAGTTGTTTTCGCTCCAAAATACGCATGGTTTGTTTCGTCTAAGCGGCGTATCATGCCCCCTCAAATTTCCATGTCAATTTTACTTTGCATGGAACCCCCCTTGGTGCAGGAAATGCTTTACAAATGAACCGTAAGTCTTTGTCTAAAAAGACTAAAAATAATTCTAACGAAAAGAATAAGAGCAAAGCCGGAATCATATTTCGCGCACTCCTGCTGCGCCTGATGTTGCTTACTTCGGGTCTGCTTCTGCTAGCGGGTATCGGCTGGCTGATATATCTTGATTCGATTGTTCAAGAGAAGTTTTCGGGCAAGCGTTGGGCGGTTCCGGCGAGAGTTTATGCGCGCCCATTGGAGCTATATCAAGGTGCCGCTGTTCAATCCCAAGACTTGCTCGACGAGCTAAATCGTTTGGGTTACCAGCAAACCAAGAGCCCACAGCGGGCAGGGCAGTTTGCGTTCAAGTCCGGCGCGGTTGAATTAGTCTCTCGTCCATTCCAGTTTTGGGATGGAGATGAAACTGCAAAACATCTTCGTATCGCGTTTGATCACATCGGCATCGCAACACTAACTGATCTAGATGCTCAACAGGCTGCGGACCTCGTTAGATTAGATCCGCTGCTAATCGGCAGCATTCACCCCGCGCATGGCGAAGACCGGATTCTGGTCCAGCTCGATGACTTGCCGGAAACCATGATTGCAGCGCTGATAGCGGTGGAAGATAAACGCTACTACGATCACATTGGCGTCGATCTCAAGTCCATTCTTCGCGCCGTATTTGTCAATGTTAAAGCAGGTGGTGCCAGCCAAGGCGGCAGCACGATTACCCAGCAGCTAGTTAAGAATTTCTTCTTAGATTCGAGTCGTACAATAAGACGTAAGCTGAACGAAGCAGCGATGGCGCTTTTGCTTGAGTTTCACTTTGGAAAGCAGGAAATTCTTGAAGCCTATCTCAACGAAATTTACCTAGGGCAAGACGGTAGCAGAGCCATTCATGGTTTCGGTTTAGCGGCCTATTTCTACTTTGGTAAGCCTGCATCAGAACTAAGCCTAGACGAACAAGCCTTGTTAGTTGGAATGGTAAAGGGCCCGTCCTACTACAACCCCCGTCGCAACACAGAGAAAGCCACGGCTCGGCGTGATCTAGTCTTGGATGTACTGGTTCGTGAAGAAGTCATTACTCAGGCTCAATCTGATCAGACCAAGGCGATAAAGGTATCGGTATTAGGCGCTGGAAACCGCAGCACCACTCGTTATCCAGCGTTTATTGACCTAGTAAAACGTCAGCTGCGGGAAGACTATCGAAACGAAGACATCGTTTCTGAAGGACTGCGAATTTACACCACGCTCGACCCCCTGATTCAGGATGCTGCTGAAAGCGGCGTGATCAAAACCCTTAAAGGGATCGAAGCTGACCGTCGAATGGCGCCTAAAGGCTTGCAGGCCGCCGCGGTCGTAACGACGGTTGACGGAGGAGAAGTGCTAGCGCTGGTTGGCGGGAGAGAACCAAGGCTACGCGGCTTCAACCGCGCGATTGACATGCAGCGGCCTGTTGGGTCATTGGTAAAACCAGCGGTTTACTTGGCGGCATTGCGTCAACCAGAACGCTTTAACCTCGCCACTTTGGTCGACGACACCCCTCTCAGCGTATTCCTTGAAGATGGCAGCGAATGGAGCCCGTCAAATTACGGTGACGAATACCACGGCACAGTGCCGCTTTACCAAGCGCTGCAAAATTCATGGAATACCAGTACGGTTCGCATAGGCCTCGATGCAGGCTTGGAGAATGTTGGAATCGCCTTAGATGATCTAGGCTTGGGTGCGCCCGAGAATCTTTATCCATCGGCGATACTGGGATCAGTGAACCGTTCACCGCTTGATGTTGCCCAGATGTATCAAACCTTGGCTGCCGGTGGATTCAAAAGCGAGATCAACGCAATTCGTGAGGTCCGTGATGCCTACGGTAAGCCGTTACAGCGTTACCCACTGGCGCTTAACCAAACCGTATCGCCAGAACAAGTCTATTTGATAACCACGATTTTGCAGGGAGCGGCCAAATTCGGTACCGGACGGGCACTGCGCTGGCTGCTGCCTCGTGACTACGCAATTGCCGGAAAAACTGGAACCACAAACGACATGCGAGATAGCTGGTTTGCAGGATATACCGGCAACCGTGTAGGCGTTGTTTGGGTGGGTCGCGACGATAACGCACCGGCTGAATTGACTGGATCGATGGGCGCTCTTAAAGTGTGGGCGTCAATACTATCTGCATCTGACCTTCGGCGCTTGGATGCCATACAGCCGCCTGGCATAGAGCAGGTGTTGGTTGATCTAGAAACAGGAAGGCGAGCCGACAAGTATTGCAATAGCACCGTCACGCTCCCGTTTGTGACGGGTAGTGTTCCTGCTAAGCCGGCACCTTGTTCAAGAATACGCGCTGAATCCGATGGGGTCGTTGATTGGTTCCGGGGCTGGTTCCGCTAATGATTAGCTTGCCAATAAGCCCGTCTAAATAAGCACCGGCTCACTAGTCGGCCATTTAAAATAACTATTCCAAAAATAATTTGATGTCACAGCGTTTAAAAATCACATCCATTCTTGCCGTTTTGCTTTCACTCTCCGGCTGCCTTACATGGCCCGACGAGGCTAGCCGCTCCAGCGGTGGCCCCTTTGCGTCTGTCCCTGCAGCAGAGCGGGGGTCGGCACCACCTCAGCAGGCCGAGCCTCAAGCCGAACAAAGCGAACCCCCAACCAGTAGCGCTGAGGGAGCGACCGGGCCACTCAATAGCCCCGTGGTGGTATATCGGCCACAGCCACGCTTCGAACCCGTGGTCGTAGCTAGCGCGCCCAGTACAAGCGAAAATTCACCAACTAGCTCAGAAGCTCCTAGCAAAGGGGTTCTACAGCGCGGTTCTGGGGGCCAAGGCAACGCGGCAGTTAAGTCGTTAGTAGTCAAAGCCGATGCTGCCTATGATCAAGGAGACTACGAGGGGGCGATAGCGCAGCTAGAACGTGCTGTACGAATAGAGCCTCGCAATGGGCACCTTTGGTACAAAATGGCCAGTCTGAGAATGGCTTTACAAGGGCCTGCCGAGGCGGAATCACTTGCTCAGAAAAGTCTCGCTCTTGCGGGGAGCGACACCAAGCTCCAATCAAATAATTGGGAACTCATCGCGGTAACTCGCCGGATGCGTGGCGATACGCCTGGCGCTAACTTCGCCACAAGACAAGCCACATCGGCGCTACAGAAACGCCAATGACCGCTAGCCTGCAAGCGGATGTTAAGTCGCCCAGTGTAGAGGCTCTATCCACTGGCGGTTTGCTAGCTAATGCCATTAAAGGCTTTCAAGCCCGAGATGCCCAGCAGCAAATGGCTGCTGCAGTGGAGCAAGCAATTGCCGAACAAGCGGTGCTGTTAGTAGAAGCAGGAACCGGAACAGGTAAAACCTTTGCCTATCTGGTTCCGGCAATGCTCAGCGGCGAAAAGGTGATTGTCTCCACCGGAACAAAGCACCTTCAAGATCAGCTTTTTCATAAAGACCTGCCGCTATTATTGAAGTCATTAGGCCTTAAGCTCAATATTGCTCAGCTTAAAGGACGATCTAACTACTTTTGCCACCACCGTTACGCTGCTGCCGAACTAGAGCTTCGCGATATCCGTAGCGAAGACCGCGGCTACCTTGCTCAGCTGGGTCGTTGGGGAGAAGACAGCAAAAGTGGCGACATCGCTGAAGGCCCCGATATTCCGGAGAACTGGCCCTTCTGGCATCGGGTAACTTCAACAGCCGACAACTGCTTGGGCACTGAATGCCCTAATTACGACGAATGCTTTGTCGCCAATGCGAGAAAAAAAGCTCATGAAGCCGACGTAGTAGTGACCAATCACTACCTACTGTTTGCCGATATGGCGGTAAAAGAAACCGGCTTTGGCGAGTTACTGCCAGCCGCTGGCGTCTACGTATTAGACGAAGCACACCAAATTCCTGAGATTGCTACGCGTTATTTCGGCACCACCATTGGTGGCCGGCAGATCGACAATTTGGCCCGTGATGCGGTAAACGAGCAAAAGCAGCTAGCCGACGACGATCCGGTGCTAATCGACTTGGCAGACACGGTGACTAAAACCGTTGCTGGCCTGCGTAATCAGTTTGGCGAGCACAACGTTCGCGATCCATTAAGCCAGTGGATAGTAAAGCCAGAAGTACGAAACGGTATTGATGGACTTCGCAATCAGGTCGCTGAGTTTAGTAAACACCTAAGCAGCGTTGCCGAACGCTCCCCCGGCCTGCAAACTTGTTTCGAGCGGGCAACCGAGCTGGCGGCTCGCTTGGCTTTGCTTACCAATGAGCCAAGTCCTGGAAAGACCGAAGTGCCCAATGTAAAGTGGGTAGAAACTACATTAAGAACATTCTCCTTACATCTGACACCACTTGATATATCAGAGCGTTTTTCTCAGGCTGTTTACTCCCAAGACGCAAGCTGGATTTTAACCTCTGCTACCTTGGCGATAGGCGAACGCTTTGATCACTTTGCCAACAGACTCGGCTTAAAAGATCCGGCACAGCTCAAACTGGACAGCCCCTTTGAGTATCGTAAAAACGCCGTGATGTACTCGCCAAAAAATATGCCGGCTCCCAATTCGCCAGAGTTTCTAGACCGAGCGATCGACGAAGCAATTCCGCTGATCCGTGCTGCAGGAGGGCGGTGTTTCTTTTTATTCACCAGCCATGCGGCACTCAAAAAGGCAGCCGATCGTTTGGCCGCAGAAATTCGTTTTCCGTTATTAGTTCAAGGCCAAGCGCCTCGCCATGAATTGATTCAACAATTCCGCGAGCGTGGCAATGCGGTGCTGCTTGGAACCTCCAGTTTCTGGGAAGGTGTAGACGTTCGCGGTGACGCCTTGTCGCTGGTTATTATCGACAAGCTACCGTTCTCATCTCCGGGTGATCCGGTATTAGCGGCGCGCTTAGATGCGGTTAAAGAAAGCGGTGGTTCGCCGTTCTTTGATCTGCAGCTGCCGCACGCCGTAATTACTCTGAAGCAGGGCGCAGGTCGCCTGATTCGCGATGCAGAAGATAAGGGCGTGCTGATGATTTGTGATCCACGGCTTATC
>JBLHFB010000104.1:0-6516 GCA_047614865.1 Gammaproteobacteria bacterium
GTTTTGAAAATTCCTTATAGGTTCCTGGAGCCGGAACATCCAGAGTTCTAATACGCTCAGCAATATCATCAACAGCAATGGCCAGCTCTGTGTAATGCTCTTCAAACATCAAGTGTAATTCACGAAAATGTATGCCTGTTACATTCCAGTGAAAATTATGTGTTTGTAAATACAATGTGTAAGAATCTGCCAAAAGCTGTTTTAAGCCGTCAGATATTTCTGTTCTATTTGCTTTATTAATACCAATATCTATATCTGTCATTTTATTTCCTCATATGTAAAATCGTGATAAATCATAACAGTATGTTCTAGAGACTTGCGCCCCTGTTCACTTTGGCACCTTATCAAAGTTTGGACTTGAGTGTTACAACAAAAATATCAACTATTTCAATGGGCTGCCTAAAGCGGTCAAGCCACGAAAAATTCCTGTGGTGTTTAGCCCGCAAGAAGCAAACGCGGTTATTGGCAATTTGTCTGGACACCATCGGCTGATTGCTTCTCTGATTTATGGTGCGGGTCTTCGGTTAATGGAGGCAATGCGTTTGCGGGTTAGGGATGTCGATTTCCACTACCAACAACTCACTATCCGTGATGGAAAGGGCGGCAAAGACAGAGTGACCGTTTTACCGCAAAGCATCTTTGATGAGCTTAAAGTTAAAATTGATCAGGTGGCGGTGCAGCTTCGGCATGATGTGGAGCATGGCGCTTCGTGGGTGTATATACCGGGCGCACTGGATAAAAAGTATCCCAATGCTGGGAAAGATCTTGGCTGGCAGTATATTTTCCCTTCGGCCAAGCGTTCTAAAAACCCGCGCAGCGATAACATCGGACGCCCTCATTTAGGCGAGAAACCGGTGCAGAACCCACTAAAACGTGCGATCAAGGCGGCCGGCATTGTTAAACATGCCAGCAGCCATACATTCCGCCATTCGTTTGCGACGCATTTATTAGAGCAGGGCTCAGACATTCGCACGGTGCAGGAGTTGTTGGGTCACGCCGATGTAGAAACCACCATGATTTATACCCACGTATTGGAACGAGGTGCTCGGGCCGTTACTAGGCCCTTAGACCGCTAGGGCTGCTTTTAACGATTGGAATCTAAGCTTCGCTCTGCGCTATCTAAGAATGCCCGTATCACCGGCTTGTTCCTATCTTCTTGCCGAGAAACTACGCCAATCGCCAGTGCTTGATTGTCGATGTCTGCATTGATGACTGATACTTGCTTGGCGTGAATGCTGTCTTCAAGCACCAACTTGGGTACAACGGCGACACCTAGCCCTAGGGACACCATACTCACAATCGCTTCGTTGCCGCTTACGTGGGCTGAGATTTTGGGTTTGATGCTAAAACCTTTTAGCCACGCGATGCTGTGGTCTCTCACCACGCCGCGTTCTTGAATGATGAAGGGCAGTTGTAGCCACCAGCTTTTAGGTTGTTGCTGCAGGTTGCTGGGGTCTACCTCTGCAAATTGATCACGAATCGCACAGGGAACGCTGGGGGCGATAAATTGCAGCGGCGAGTAGGTAAGCAGGTTGAAGGCTAGGCGTTTGCTGAGGTTGGGCGGGCGCACGGCGATGGCGAGGTCTACTTGGCCGTCGGCAACGCGGTCGATGGCTTCGGCTTGGTCGCCGGTGTGCAGCTGTAGTTCTATCTCTGGGTATTGGCGGCGAAGGGTTTCTAGTACCGGTGATAGCACGCCGTATACCGCAGTTACTGAGCAGAACAGGCTGATGCTGCCTTTGGCTTGGACTTCTGGCTTCTGCAATTTCTCGTGCAGGATTGCGAGTTGTTCTAGGTTTTGCTGGGCGTAGTTTAGGAAGACTTCGCCTTCTGGGGTGAGCTTTACTCGGCGATTGTCACGGTCGAACAGGCTGCTGCCTAGTTCTTGCTCTAGCCTTTGCACCACGCGGGAAAGCGTTGATGGGCTTACGTGTAGCGCTTCGCTGGTTTTCCCAAAGTGGAGGCTGTTGGCTAGGTGAACAAAGAGCGTGAGTGATTTTTGGTCCATGGTAATTCGGCTGTCATTAACAAGGTTTAGAACGTGTAGGACTGAGCTTACGCCTTACGTTGCATTTTGTGAAATAACAGCTTGCAAATAATTCAGTTTACGCAACGCGTCAATTCTATAGAATGCCCCTCATATAAAGCCGCCAACCAGCCGGGTTGATTGCTTTGATAATCGCAAATTAAAGGATTTTACAATGGGTCAAAACTACTTCAATACCTTGCCACTGCGTGTTCAGCTTGAAGAGCTGGGCAAGTGCCGCTTTATGGATAGCTCTGAGTTCGCTGATGGTTGCGATTACTTGCTAGGCAAAAAGATCGTTATTGTGGGTTGTGGCGCTCAGGGCCTTAACCAAGGTCTTAACTTGCGTGATTCTGGCTTGGATGTTTCTTACACCTTGCGTGCAGAAGCAATTGCTGAGAAGCGTCAGTCTTGGAAGAATGCTACCGAGAATGGTTTTACCGTGGGTACATACGACGAGTTGATCCCGACTGCTGATGTGGTTATGAACCTAACGCCAGACAAGCAGCACACGCCTGTTGTTACTGCGATCATGCCGCTTATGAAAGAAGGCGCTTGCTTGGATTACGCTCACGGCTTTAACTTGGTTGAAGAAGGCATGCAGATCCGTTCTGATATTACGGTTGTTATGTGCTGCCCTAAGTGCCCAGGCACTGAAGTACGTGAAGAGTACAAACGTGGATTTGGTGTTCCGACACTGATTGCCGTTCACCGTGAGAACGATCCTAAAGAAGAAGGCATGGCTATTGCCAAGGCTTTGGCTTCTGGTACGGGCGGCGACCGCGCTGGCGTATTGGAGTCGTCTCCTATTGCTGAAGTTAAGTCTGACTTGATGGGCGAGCAAACAATCCTTTGCGGCATGCTGCAAACCGGTTCGATCCTTTGCTACGACAAGATGGTTGCTGAAGGCGTTGACGCTGAGTACGCGGCTAAACTTATCCAGTTTGGTTGGGAAACGATCACTGAAGGTTTGAAGCAGGGCGGCATCACAAACATGATGGATCGCTTGAGCAACCCTGACAAGATTCGTGCTTTTGTTTTGGCTGAAGAGCTTAAAGACATCATGCGTCCGTTGTACGAAAAGCATCAAGACGACATTATCTCGGGTGAGTTCTCTCGCACGATGATGGAAGACTGGGCTAACGACGACAAGAACCTGCTTGCATGGCGTGCAGCTACTGCTGAAACAGCGTTTGAAAAAGCGCCTGTTTCTACCGTTGAGATTCCTGAACAGGAATACTACGACAACGGTATCGTGATGGTATCTATGGTTAAAGCGGGCGTTGAGCTTGCCTTTGAAACCATGGTTGACGCTGGAATTGTTGAAGAGTCTGCTTACTACGAGTCTCTTCACGAAACTCCACTCATTGCCAATACCATTGCTCGTAAGAAGCTCTACGAAATGAACGTGGTCATTTCAGACACCGCTGAATACGGTTGCTACCTGTTTGACCATGCTTGTAAGCCTTTGCTTACCGAGTTCATGGATTCAATCTCTACGAATATGATTGGTAAGGGCAGTTCTGACCCTGATAACGGCGTTGATAACCTTGATCTGATTGACGTGAACGAAGCGATTCGTTTCCACCCAGTTGAGATTGTTGGGGCTGAATTACGCGGTTACATGACTGAAATGAAGCCTATTGTTTAGCTGTAAAGCTAAATGAGTAGGGCAGGCTGCCAGCTTGGTTGCCTGCTGATTCATACAAGAGAGCCTGCTTAGATTTTTAAGTGGGTTTTTTTGTGCCTAGTATTTTGGCCAATTGGGCGTTCACGTATCCTGTTGGGTAATCTCTCCCTTGGGAAAATCATGATTAAACTCTACGGCTAGGGCTTGTTCTTTCCGGGCTGCCAGCAGTTGGCGCTGCGGTCACCACGCAGGTAGATGCCGTGTGGGCGCGAATGGTGATGGTGTAATGCTCTGCGGTAGGCGAAACCACGGTGCAGGCTATGCCGTTATAGCGGCCAAACTGAGACGCACAGCGCTCCAACTTTTGAGCAGTTTCAAGTAGCAGTACTTGAGCACTGGTTCGCCGTGCTTTTCGCACTTGGGCCTGATAGTTGGGCATTGCGACTGCTGCCAGAATGCTGATCAGCACCACGGTAATTGTATGGTCGTTTTCGGGCTACGCGCCGATTTTGAGCATTGCGCGTGCATAGCGCTGGATTTTTAGTGCGAGGCGACCGCGTGTGTTGTGACATGCGGTAGCTGGCTTTAAAAAATGTACGTGAACGGTAATCAACCGAGTGTTCAGATTAGACTTCGTCTGACGTACTACTTTCGCCGGTTTCCGGCTTAAATTTGAGCTGGATGCCGTGAAGGAAGTTACGCAGCACTTGGTCTTGGCATTCGCGGTAGTGCTTATGCGTCGATTTGCGGAAGAACGCACTTAGCTCTGAAGAGCTAAGGTTAAACTGAACCAACTGCAGGGTGCGAAGTACGTCGTCTTCTTTAAAGTCGAGTGCAATGCGGATTTTACGGAAGATAATATTGTTGTTGATCTTGCGTTCAGCGACTGCCGGCGGGCCTTCTTTCTTGCCGCGACGGCTAACGATGAAGCCGTTTAGGAATGACGCGAATTCGTTGTCGGTTAGACGCACGTAGGCTTCGTCGTCTTCTTGCTTTAGCCAATCACTTATCTGTGCACGGCTGGCGGTCACGCCACCTTCTTGAAACAACGCCATCATGTTTTTGTCGTTTAGATCAAAGGTAAAGCGAAGGCGGCGGAGAATGTCGTTGTTGGTCATTTAGTGCTGGCAATGGTAGTTAGCAAGGCGGCTGATTTTACAGTAAAGCCGCTTGTGGATTGAACTAGTCGCTGTATTGATATGCACAGCCGCCGCTGGCTAAGTCACACGCACTCTTTGACCCCGCCAATGAATAGCCAAAGCCGTGGCAAGCGGATGGGGCTATTCATTGAGTCTTTCTTAACGAGCGGCTATTGGAACTCTATTAGGCGGGTGTCAGCAGTTACTGGAATGCTCGCTTTGCCATTAACAATGGGCGAGCTTCCGTTGTCGGACAAGATGTTGCCACCGTCGAATAAGCTCCACGTAACACGGGTTTGGTTTGGGCTTATTCCGCTGAGTGTCATCAGCAAGTCGTGGGTCAGGTTACTGCTGATTGATGCATCGCCTGCGGTCAGGCTCAAATTCATCCGATCTATATCAAGGGTAATTTCGGTCACGTTGCTGAGGGTTAGGTCTGCTCGGTTGGCAACTTCCGCAGCGTCGCCATAGGCCGGTATTGTTTGCGAGTAGCTGGACAGGGAACGACCGCTTTCTCCTTCGGTATCGAGAAGTGCTGGGCCGTTCTTTGTTGCGCCGCTTGGGTCTAATGGGCTATGAGGGATGGCGAATGAGGTCGCATTGACGCTCATGTTCTGGCTCTCGTTTGCAGCAACCATTTCGCTTACCCAGTAGGCGCTGTTGTGGAGTAGTCCAAGCGCTTCGTTGATGTCGCCACCGGCACGAGTGAAGGTCACAATCGCTGGATTCTGAGGTTGCTGGCTGCGTTCAAAGAGGTCGAATATTTGCGTGATTGCATCGTATATAGACGCGTTTTCGTGGGTTCTGGTTTGATATTGGTAGAGCTGCGTGTCGTATCCCAAGGCTGATAGGCCGTCGTAGCGGCTTTGTGCCCCCGGGCCGTTATCGATTGGGTCTTGAGCGCCGGCGATATGGATTGTATTGATGTAGCGGTAGTTCTCGGGTAATTCTGAGGTGTTCATGATTTGAGCAGAGACTACTGCGGCAAACTTGTCTGGGTTTCTACGAGAGATATTCATTACCCCGCCGCCGCCGTGCGAGTGGCCTAGGATGTAGATGCGACTGCGATCGATGCGGTAGCGAGCGGCCATGTGCTCAATTAATTCAAGCGGGTCTAATTCGCCACGATCGGTATACGAGATGTCGCCTCGGCCGAGGGTTGAGGCGAAAAGATAACGGTGTTGATCCAGCTTATCTTCAATCCCAAGGGTTAGGCCAAACGGTTCCCAAATGTAGTTGTTTAAGCCGTGGAGGTATAGCACCAAAGGCCAATCGTCACTGCTAGTGGCGTAATCCTCCGGCACGTAGACAAACGAGGGCTGGACACCGCTAAGGTATTCGTAACTTACGCCAGCATCACGTGGCTTAACAACCGCTGGTGTTGGCGCTGCAGGTACGGGCGGAGGGCTGGGTGCGCCTCTGGCAATCCCATCACCAAAATCAAACTTGGATTGATAGGTGTGGGTGATTCGTCCGGTAATCGGCGGCGCTATGGTGGTGGTACGTGCTTGCAGCTGGGCAGGGTCTACCACCACGGTTGCTGTGCTCGCATCACGGTTGAGTAGCAGGTCGCCTTGAATATGATCGTCATGCCAGCGTGGGTCGTGGGGCGTGAACATGAGGTCCCAGACATTAGAGCCGGGCTGAGTTGTGCCGTCTGTTCCCGGTGATGTTGCATTGGGAGCGCCAGCTGGCACGGTCCAATACATGCTGTGATCAGC
>JBLHFB010000105.1:0-6488 GCA_047614865.1 Gammaproteobacteria bacterium
TCAGAGGCTGAATGGCTGCTCCGTATGGATCTAGCAGCTTGCTATCGTGCCGCTGCACTGTATGGCTGGACCGATTTAATTTTCACCCATATTTCCGTTCGTATTCCTGGGCCGGAGCACCATTTTCTGATCAATCCCTACGGCCTGTTATTTGAAGAAATCACAGCAAGCAGTTTGGTGAAAATTAATTTGACTGGTAATAAGGTAGAAGACTCGGTTCACCCGGTCAATCCGGCTGGATTCACTATTCACTCGGCGATTCACGCAGCCCGCGACGATGCTCAATGCGTGATCCATACCCATACGGCCGCAGGCTGTGCCGTAGCTGCTCAGAAGGAAGGTTTGTTGCCATTGTCGCAGCAGTCGTTGTTTCCCATTGTTGGGCAGGTGGCATATCACGACTATGAGGGGGTGGCATTGGATGAAGACGAGAAGCCGCGTTTAGTAGCCGACTTAGGCGGGAGCAATTTTTACATTCTCAGAAACCACGGTTTATTAACCTGCGGAGAGAGTGTTGCCCATGCGTTTCTTAATATGTACTTGTTGGAATCTGCTTGCACAGTGCAACTCCGTGCCCAGTCCTCGGGAGCGGAGTTGTTACCACTGCCGCAAAAAGCAATCGACAATACCATTGCTGAATACAAGGCGATGGCAGAAAACGGTGGGGGAGCCTTCGACGTGGCTCCGCTAGCGTGGCAAGCGGTGAAGCGAAAGGTAGATCGCCAGAATCCGGGTTACGCGTTGTAAGCCCGTTTTACTTCTTCTGCAATAATCGCTACGCCTTGATCTACGTCACTTGGGTTTGCAGTGTAGTTCACCCGAATACACTCTTGTTTGTGCCGCCAGTCTTCATTTATACCAGGAAAGAAACTCTCGCCTGGAATAATTAAGACCCCACGGGCTTTTAGCCGTTGATATAGCTCTTGGCTGCTAATTGGCATATCGGCGAACCATAGCCAGAGGAAGATCGCGCCTTCGGGTTTGTGAATACGAAACGGAGTGCCCTGTAGCGCGTCAGTAAACTGAGCGCACACTTCGGCAGAGCGACGTTTGTAATACGGCTGAACGATGTTGTTACACAAGTTCATCAACTCGCCGCGTTCAATTAGCTCCATGCCCATCACCTGACCCGCAGAGCCGGTGCTGAGGTTCATAATCGAATTTACTCGCGTAAAGCCTTCAATTATGTCTTCGTTGGCCACCACAATGCCGCTACGCAATGCAGGCAGCCCTAGCTTAGACAGGCTAAGCATCAGAATGATGTTCTCATTCCAGAGTGGCTCGACATCGGTAAATATAATGTTGGGAAACGGAGTGCCATAAGCGCCATCGATAATAAATGGCAAGTCGTTAGCTCGAGCCATCTGGTCTAGCTTATGGATCTCTGCGTTGGTAAGTACGTTGCCAGTTGGGTTGGTAGGGCGAGATACGCATAGCGCAGCGGTACGCTCACCAATCGACAGCTTGTCGAAATCAACGTGGTATTTGTATTGATGATTGTCGAGCAATTCAATGCTCGGCTTGGTGGCAGCAAAGAAATCGTCGCTTAGGCCTGCGTCAGTGTACCCAACGTACTCCGGTGCTAGTGGAAGTTGAATTTGTCGATGGCTTCCGTCGGGATAGTCGCCGCCGAACATATTGAAAATCGAAAAGAACGCCGCTTGGCTGCCGTTAGAAATGGCAATATTCTTGTCAGAAACATTCCAGCCGTGGAGGTGGTTTAACAACTCTGCCAAGGCTTTGAGAAACGCCGGTTCGCCTTGGGGCGGCATATAGGCCGATAGCATTAGATTGCGTTTTTTTGAGTCGTTAGCAATCGACTTAAGGGCCGCCTCAAATATGGTTTCAATTTCTGGAATACGAGCAGGGTTTCCGCCGCCCATAAAGATCATCTCTGGGTTGATATGCAGCGCTTCGCCCAAGTCTTGCATCAAGTTGCTAATACCAGACTGACCAGCAAAGCGCCGGCCGAAGGAAGAAAATTCCATAGTGTGCTCTTACGTTTCGGTGTGGTTAAACGCTAATGCGTTCTAGCTGTTGATACGGCGAGTTTTTACTGCAGCGGCGAGTTCACGAAGTAAGGTGGTGGTGTCGTCCCAGCCGATGCAAGCATCTGTAATGCTTTGGCCGTAGGTGAGGTCATTAATGTCTTCAGCGTTTTGACGGCCAGCAGTAATATTACTTTCAATCATTACCCCAAACACACTGCGATCACCTGCAGCTATACGACCGGCAATATCACTTCCAACGATCATCTGGCGCTCATGTTGTTTGTTGCTGTTGGCGTGGCTGAAGTCGATCATTAACCGAGGGTCGAGCTTGGCTTCTTCAAGTTTTTTGTTCGTAGACGCAACGCTAGCTGGGTCGTAATTTGGTGTCTTTCCACCACGTAAAATTACATGGCAGTGTGCATTGCCCTTGGTTGCAACAATCGCGCTGTTACCCTCTTTGGTTGAGCCAAGGAAATGGTGTGGACGAATAGCCGCGCCAATTGCATCAATCGCAATCTTTACGTCACCGCCGGTGCCGTTCTTGAATCCAATAGGGCATGACAGGCCGGAAGCGAGTTCTCGGTGGCTTTGGCTTTCTGTGGTGCGTGCGCCAATCGCGCCCCAAGCAACTAAGTCAGCCACGTACTGTGGGCTAATAAGGTCAAGGAACTCGGTGCCAGCAGGGATTCCCATCTCGTTGATATCGAGTAATAGCTTGCGGGCGACTCTTAGGCCTTTATTAATCTCAAAGCTATTGTCGAGATTAGGGTCGTTGATTAACCCCTTCCAGCCAACCGTAGTTCGCGGCTTTTCGAAATACACCCGCATTACGATCTGCAGCTCGCTATGCAGTTCCTTTCTAATGCCAGCAAGTCGAGCAGCATAATCAATTGCAGCGACCGGATCATGTATCGAACAAGGGCCAACCACCACCACTAGACGGTCATCTGTGCCGTGCAGGGCTGCCGCAATATCTTGGCGAGCACTGGCGCAAATGGCAGCCACCTTTTCTGTAATGGGGAACTCTGCATAAATCTCAGCAGGCGTTGATAGCGGCTGAAGGCTGTCGATATTTAGGTTGTCGGTGGCAAGCATGGGATGATTCTGATGGGGTAAATTATTAGCCGCATAGTGTACCGATATGCTTAGGCAATAGGTACGTGATGCCGCGAGGAAAGGGCCAGAAGCGCGTTGCTTGGCGTAACCTTGACGCTAGTGGGCGATAGGCTCGGCTAGCAGTTTAAGCCACATATTCAAATTGGCCTCGCGCGTTGCAGGGTGTTCTTTTACGCCCAGAACGTAGTGCCCCACTTGCTGGTAGTAAAAGAGCTTGGCATGAGAATCGGCAGTTTTTTCGTCTTGATCTAGGGCGCCAAACGGCTCCTTTAGACTTATCATGCGGTATTCATCTGAGGCTTCCACCACTTTGAGTAGCTTGTCGTCAACACGAGACCATTCACGCACCGCGAAGTCAAACATCGGGTCAAACTGCTTCTCGTGCATCAGTGCTAAGCACACCTCACGTAGTGCTTAAAAAGCGGTTTCTCTGCTCGACGTAGCGGCGGTTATTGTGTGGAACCGATTCTCTAGCCACCACTTCTCTAGCCACCACTTCTCTAGTAAGGCATACAGCATGGCCTGAAGGCTTTTGAAGTGACAATGAAATTCAACACCCGTTGCTCCCCAAACGCTTAGCGAGTCGGTCAGCTTTCAAACCGTTAATCCCATCTTCAATCAGAACATCACGGGCGGCTTCCAGCCAACCGCTGTAAGTAACCTTTGTCTTTTCGCGAGCCATAGGCGTTGGTTAGAGTGGAGATGGGCTTGAGTTATACATTAGTGCACAAGATGAGTCATTGGCGCATGGCTGTCTGGTTATATTGCAGCGCAACGTTGTTTAAGCCATTCGAGTGTGGTGGGATCAACTAATGGCCCGGTTTCTGCCAATACTCTGGCGTGGTAGTCGTTTAAATATGACGCTTCGCGGTCAGTGAGCATGTTCCGCTCAATTGGCCGCGTATCGATTGGACAAAGTGTCAAAGGTGAGATCCCGAGTAAGCCATCTTCAAGTTCAATTATTTCAACGAGGTTTTCAATACGAATGCCAAAGTGGTTCTCTAAATAGTAGCCCGGCTCATTGGATAGAACGTTACCCGCTGCCAATGCAACGCTTCCTGCTGGGGAGATTCGTTGTGGCCCTTCATGTACGTTCAAAAAAGCGCCCACCCCGTGGCCGGTTCCGTGGCCGTAATCTTTGCCCACCTGCCACAGAAACTGGCGTGCAAACGGGTCGAGTTGGGCGCCGGTTGTGCCGGTCGGAAAGCGCTGCTGGTCTATCGCGATATATCCTTTCAGAACACGGGTGTATGCGTCGCAATAAGCTGCGCTAGGTTGTTCAAGCCAAATGCTGCGGGTGACGTCGGTCGTTCCGCCGTCCAAATACTGCCCGCCAGAATCTACCAAATAGCATTCCGTAGAACGAACCTGAGCGTTACTATCTGGCTCTGCATGGTAATGGGGTAGGGCTGCATTTTCGCCAACCGCGCTGATAGGCGGAAACGAAACGCTATGGAAAAGTGGGTCCGTAGCGCGGAAGCGGGTGAGCTGGTCGGCTGCCGATAGCTCGGTCACTTCTAAGTCGTTGGCTAATTGCTGTTCGAGCCAGCATAGGTATTGGCTCAAATACGCGCCGTCTCGGATATGTGCTGCTCTTATGCCAGTAAGCTCAGACGGATGTTTTTCTGCTTTGGGTGCTTGGCAGGGATCAACGCCGGAAATTACCGTGGCACCAGAGTTCTCTAGAGTTAGCCTAACTGCGAAAGGAGCAGACTGATCTTCAATGATTACGTGCCTGCCTTTTAGAGCCGGAAGCGCGTCCCAGAAAGTGTCCAGCTCATGGATTCTGACGTCGCCCACATGAGCCCTTACTTCGTCAGTAAGTTTGCCGCCCTCAACAAACCAATCGAACTCACCGTTATGATGCAGAATCCCATAGGAGAGCGTAAAAGGCGAGGTTGGCGCATCATAGCCACGCACATTAAGCAACCAACTAAGCGAGTCACCTAGGTTAAGAATCGTACAATCGGCGTCGCCTAAAGTTGCTCCCAGCTGTGTTCGTTTGCTGCTACTGCTCTGTCCAGCAATTGCATCAGGCCACGCAAACAACGGCCGAGTATTTGCTGCCGGCTGGTCTTCCCATAAGTCGTCTATCGGGCTAAACAGTAACCACTCCATTTGGTGGCCGTGCTTTTCTGCAATCTCGGCAAATCGATTTGCTTCAGACGGGGTAATGAGTCGAGCGTCGCAAGCAATTAGCGAATTGTCGGGTAGTGACTCGCAAAATTCGTCGTCAAAACACATCCCCAAACGAGTCATCATTTTAAGATTGTAGACAGGATCTACCTGCGCCTTAGCCTGCAACTCATACAAGCCAGGGCGGTAAAAATCAGCTTGATCCAAACCAATCACAGCCAGTCCCATCGAACCTTTGAAGCCACAAATCCATTCCAGGCGTTTGCTGTGGTCAAACGGATATTCTGTTTGGAACTCATCGGCGATTGGGACGACCAGAGCGGCCAGTTTATTGAGCTCTAACCATTCTCGTAGCGCAGAAATTCGATCGCTGATTTGTTGCATTGTTTGTCCTGATTTGGAGGCGATGGGCTTGCAGCTTGCCTACACTGCAAAGCGGCCTAGAGCAGATGATCAACCGCAAGTTCTTTGAATACCGGCCGGTAGGGTATACATTCACGCCTGTATTTATCAATTAGAAACGTACCATGAACTCTACATTAAAGATCATTGCGGCAAGCGTCGCGATCTATTTCTCCTGCTTATCCAACAGCTATGCACATGGCGATGAAGAATCTGATTCTCACACCGCCTCTGCACAGCGGTCGGAGATTGGTGCTCAGCATCTTATCCGGATCGAGTCTGGCCTTCGTATTGAAGGCCCGTCGGTCATTGAACTTAAGCGTGGCGACCAAGTAGAGATTGATTTCTTGGCCGATAGTGCAGATGAGCTTCATCTGCATGGGTACGACATTACCTTAGTGCTTATCCCAAATGAGATTTCTCGACTGTCATTCAAGGCAAAATACGCGGGTCGGTTTGGCTTTGAACTTCATAACATCGAAAGAGAAATCGGTGCCTTTGAGATCCAGCCGTAGAGCTGTTTAAACTTAAAGCAAGGCCTTTGCTAGCAAAGATCAGTCCCTGTGGGCGATTTCAGCGTAATACTGTAGGTATGCTAATCTAGTTCGAAAAGCTAGAGTCGTAATGGCTAGTAGATGGAAAAGACATTGAATAAACACATCCCAATTTTGCTTGCCGCCTCAACCGCGCTGGCGATTACCGCTGGTTGTGGAAGCAGCCCTAAAAGCAACTTAGTAGAAGTTTCCGTGCCGGAGGTGGTTGGCGAGTTGCTTCCAAGAAACCGCTATAAGTTTAACCAAGACTGCGTTGTGCTTAAGTCGGCTGAAACCGGCAATTATGTCA
>JBLHFB010000106.1:0-6444 GCA_047614865.1 Gammaproteobacteria bacterium
GTCGGATCTGGCTGAGAATGGCAAAGCCACCGAGACTTCGCGCTGATTCGTCTGGATCAAAGAAGGTGTAAACGGCCGACAGGCCATTGTCTAAAACGTCCGTGACGGCGACGGCCATTAGGCGCCCTGCAGAGTCGCGAATCTCAAGCAGTACCGTCTCGCTCCATTCTCCCAGTAGAAAGCTTCGGTAGCCTTCCTCGCTGGTGTCATCCATGCCGCCGTCGGCGTGGCGTTGCTTTAAGTATTTCGCGAAAAGTTGATAGTGCTCCTCAGAATAGACCGCGCTCACCGCGAACACGCTGAGATCGACGTTCTTCTTTAAGACTCTTTTTTGTCGGCGACTGGGGATAAACCGCTCGACAGGGACGCGGGTTGCCTTACACGCTTGGCAGCTTGGGCAATTGGGTCGGTAGAGCATATTGCCGCTACGCCGAAATCCCGCGTTTGCTAACAAGGTCTGCAAACTTCTATCTGGGAGAAGGTCTGGGTCAACAACAAGGTTTTGCGACTGCAGGCCATCTAGGTAGCCGCATTTGTCGGGCTGGGTTTTGAAGAGTTGTAGGCGGTCGCTCATTGCTTAAGTGTGGTGAACAAGTGCTGGCAGGTCAATCACTTGATGACAAGCGGGGCTCAACTAGACTGCTGGCGACTATTTGAGCGAACGCTAAGCGAGGAATCTCGTACGCACCCAAGCTGGCCAAATGACTGGACTTCATTTGACAGTCAATTAAAGCGACGTTTTCTAGTTCAAGCTTGCGACATAACGCAACGAAGGCAACTTTTGAGGCGTTGCTTTGCTGACTGAACATTGACTCGCCAAAGAACAAGCGGCCGATTCTTACGCCATAGAGGCCGCCAACCAGCTTGCCTGCCTGCCATGTTTCGGCGGATAGAGCGTAACCAGCCTGGTGCAGCCGGATGTAGGCCTCAATCATTTCTGGAATAATCCAGCTACCCGTATCCTCATTTCGGGGTTTCGCGCAAGCATGGATTACTTCGCTAAACGCACTGTTGAAACGAACTTCCATACCGCTATTACGGATGATCTTGGCAAGGCTTCGGCTGATTTTTATTTCACTAGGCGCGAGAACCATTCGCGGGTCGGGACTCCACCAAAGAATAGGGTCGCCTTCGGAATACCACGGAAAAATGCCTTGCGAATAGGCGTCCAGTAAACGATCAACAGACAAGTCGCCCCCAGCGCAGAGCAGACCGTCAGGTTCGACTAAGGCTTGATCTAGAGGCGGGAAGGGCGAGTCATCTTCAAGCCAAAGGAGGAGTTTGCTCATTTTATTGCGGCGACAAGAAACTTCTTTCTTGTCGCCGGCCGTATCTACGCCTGAGCGTCTGCGAGGTTATCGAGAAAACGTTCGGCGTCAAGAGCGGCCATGCAACCCGTGCCAGCTGAGGTGATCGCCTGACGATAAACGTGGTCCATCACATCGCCCGCTGCATAAATACCTTCAATGCTGGTCTGCGTGGCATTGCCTTCAAGCCCAGATTGTACTTTTAGGTATCCGTTATGCATCTCTAACTGGCCGGCAAAGATTTCTGTGTTCGGCGTGTGGCCGATCGCAACAAATACGCCAGCAAGGTCGATTTCTTTGGTTGCTCCGTCTTCAGTGCTCTTAATGCGTACGCCGGTTACTCCGGAATTATCACCAAGAACCTCTTCTAGCTGATGGTTCCACTCGATCGTAACGTTGCCGTTTGCTGCTTTCTCAAGCAGCTTGTCTTGCAAAATCTTTTCCGAGCGGAGCTTGTCACGACGGTGAATCAGTGTCACGTGGTCAGCAATATTGGAAAGATAAAGCGCTTCTTCAACCGCCGTGTTGCCGCCGCCAATTACGCATACATGTTTCTTGCGATAAAAGAATCCGTCGCAAGTGGCACAGGCGGATACGCCAGCGCCTTTGAATTTCTCTTCCGACTCTAAGCCGAGGTACATTGCGCTGGCGCCAGTAGAAATAATTAGTGCATCAGCGGTGTATTCGCCGGCGTCGCCTTTCAAACGAAATGGGCGTTGCTGCAAATCGACACTATTAACGTGGTCGTAAACAATCTCAGTATCGAAACGCTCGGCATGCTTTTGCATACGAACCATCAGATCCGGGCCTTGTAGTCCTTCCACATCACCAGGCCAGTTATCTACGTCGGTAGTGGTGGTCAGCTGGCCTCCTGCTTCCAAGCCGGTAATCAACATCGGCGCCAAGTTAGCTCGAGCGGCATAAACAGCTGCGGTGTAACCGGCTGGGCCCGAGCCCAGAATGATCAAGCGACGATGCGTGGTAGCGGCCATGATGATTTCCTTATTTGGTTGATGTGTTTGCCCGTACAATAGCGCGGTAAGTGGCGGCATTATATAAGGCTAAACCACTGGTTTGGATTGAAGTTTTCAATCTGTCTGATAGTTAAAAATGATTTAGAGAGTTCGCGTGGGTCGTAACCGAAAAACTAAAGTTGGTGTAGAGTCTATTCAGACTGATATGCCAAGCAAGAAACCGGCAAAAACTGCGGCAAAAACGTCTGGAGCTCCAAGCCCAGATAAGCCTTCTTTTTGGACGCGTAGTGGCGTCCGGGAAGCCGGTTTTCTGGTGCTTTGCGCCCTTGCGGTATTTCTCGCTGCTGCGCTGGGGTCTTTCGACGTCAACGACCCGTCGTGGTTTCACCAGACGTTCTCCAGCAAAACCCAGAATATAACTGGAACGGTTGGTGCAGCAGTCTCGGCTACCCTGTTTTTCTTGGTGGGCTATGTTGCCTGGTTAATCCCGGTGGCATTGCTTTACTTGGGCTGGCAGTGGGCACATAGCCATCAGCGCGACGGCACCCGCCATGAGTACCATTGGGGTGTTCGGGCGTTTGGCCTGCTGTTGTTTTTGTTGACTGCGACCACCTTGCTATCGCTGCACACGCGAGTAAATCCCGGTGACCTACCTGTAGATATGAATAGCTCTGGCGGATACCTAGGGCAATTGATAGCGGAGCCGTTTAGGCACAACTTCAAGCTACTTGGCTCGACATTGTTTTTGGGCGTTTTCTGGCTTATTGGTGTGAGTTTATTTACCGGTGTGACCTGGCGTGAAGCCGCGATTGCAATTGGAAAGGCGCTACGCAGCGGTTTTTACAGTTTACGCGCGGCGATCTTGAGCGCTATGGCGCGCCGAAGAGCGCAAAAGATCGCATTGAAGGAAGAGCAAGCGAAGCAGGCTGCTCAACACAAAGAGCCAATGGTGGTGGTAGCTCAAGCAAGGAGCACACCTCAGACTTCGGCAGATTCAAGCACACCCAAAGGCCTAAAGGCAGCAGCAGCTGCATTAGGCGGCGCTGTGGGTGTTGCGGCGACCAAGGCGAAAACAAAAGCTACAACAGACGCTGATAAAGCGGTTGCCGGCGATGTGATTGAAGCGCCTGAGCTTGATGGCGAGATGCGGCGTGGCGTTCAGGCGAGGAAGGTCGCTAGCAAGAAGGGCCAGCTTCCGCCGGTTGAATTGCTAGACGAAGCGAAGATATCTAGTCACGGCTATTCCAACGACGAGTTGGATTTGATGGCCCGTCAAATCGAAGGGAAATTGGCAGATTTCGGTGTTACCGTAAAAATCGTTTCCGCTCAAACGGGACCGGTAATTACACGCTTTGAGTTAAACCCCGCTGCAGGCGTCAAAAGCGCTCAGATTGTAGGGCTGGGCAAAGACTTGGCTCGCTCGATGTCAGTGGTTAGCGTTCGTGTAGTGGAAGTCATTCCGGGCAAGCCCTACGTCGGTCTGGAAGTGCCCAACCAAAAGCGCCAGATGGTGTCGATGCGCGCGGTGTTCGATAGCGACGAGTACAGAAATTCTGCCTCCAAAGTGACTATTGCTCTTGGCAAAGACATCGCCGGCAACCCCGCAGTTACCGATTTGGCAAAAATGCCACATTGCCTCGTGGCCGGTACGACGGGTGCGGGTAAGTCGGTTGCTGTAAACGTGATGCTATTGAGTATGTTGTACAAGTCGACCGCTGAAGACATGCGCTTGATTTTGATCGATCCAAAGATGTTGGAACTATCGGTTTACGAAGGTATTCCACACCTCTTGGCGCCGGTAGTAACCGACATGAAAGACGCCGCCAACGCTTTGCGCTGGTGCGTCAACGAAATGGAGCGCCGTTATAAACTAATGTCAGCACTCGGCGTTCGTAACGTCAAAAGCTACAACGAAAAAGTGAAGGCAGCGAATGCTGCAGGCAAACCGATTCCCGATCCGCTGTTCGTCGCTAAGCCGAACCCGTTTGTGGGTGACTTAGAAGACGACTCACCGATCGAAGAGATCCCGACCTTAGAAACCATGCCATTTGTTGTGATCATTGTTGATGAAATGGCCGACATGATGCTGACCGTGGGCAAGAAGGTTGAAGAGCTTATTCTTCGTCTCGCTCAGAAAGCACGTGCTGCAGGCCTGCACCTTATTCTGGCAACGCAGCGCCCATCGGTTGACGTCATTACGGGTCTTATCCGCGCCAACATTCCAAGCCGAATCGCCTTCAAGGTCGCGTCCAAGATTGATTCAAGAACCATTCTTGACCAAGGTGGAGCAGAAACCTTGCTAGGCATGGGTGACATGCTCTTTAGCTTAACCGGCAGCCCAACCTTACAGCGCATTCACGGCGCGTTTGTTGATGATCATGAAGTTCACAACGTGGTTGCCTTCCTTAAAGCTCAGGGCCCAACGAACTACGATCCGTCGATCTTGTCTGATTCTGCAGACATGGCCTTGGGCGGAGGCGGCGGTGATATGTTTGGTGACACGGCTGCAGAAAGCGATCCGATGTACGACCAAGCAGTACAAGTCGTTACAGAAACCCGCAAAGCCTCCATTTCCAGCGTCCAACGTCGTTTACGGGTTGGCTATAACCGTGCAGCACGCATGATTGAAGACATGGAAGCTGCCGGTGTAGTTAGCTCGCCGGATAATAAAGGCACGCGAGAGGTTCTCGCTCCGCCTCCGTATAAGGATTGAGAATGAGCAAGGTTTTTCAAACGGCTAAAGGCCTTATTGCACTAGCTGCAATTTGTGGCACCACGGCAGTTTTCGCAATCAATGCTGAGCGAGCAGGGCAAGGCAAGGCATCGATTGCACAGCAGGACGGCAGCGAGATTGATATAGCTCGGTTACAGGAGTTTTTCGGCCGTACTCAAGCGTATACCGCAAACTTTGTTCAGAGTAGTTGGGATTCCAATGGCATTCCAATGGAATCATCTAGCGGCACATTGGAGATTCAACGTCCCAATCGATTTATTTGGAAGTACGCCGAGCCATACGAGCAGGCGATAGTTTCAGATGGCCTCAACATTTGGATGCATGACGTTGATTTAGAGCAAGTTACTGTTCGCCCTTTGAATGAATCAGTCAGCGGTAGCCCAGCAGCACTAATTAGTGGGCTAGATCTAGAGTCGGCATATGACCTGGTTAACGAAGGGATGTTGGATTCGGGCTGGGTAACGCTTAAGCCCAAGCAGCTGGATTCCGATTTCCAAAAAATTCGTCTGCAACTTAGCGATACCTCATTGGAGACAATGGAGTTATATGACCAGTTTGACCAACGTACCGTCGTCACCTTTAACGATACAGTGCCTAATCCGGACTTTGGCAAAAAGCATTTTCGATTTATCCCGCCAGAGGGAACTGAAATTGTCGGCAAACCGATCCTGTTTGAATAATGCCAGCATCTGGATTTTACTATCGTAATACCTGGCTAATAGTCGGCGCATTTCTGGTGCTGGCAACCATTGCTGGCTCACTCGCGCCCAACTTGCCGGAAGCGCCAGTCACCTTAAACGACAAGTTCTTGCACCTGTTTGTCTACGGTGTTTTAGGCTCTTGGTTTGGCGCATTGATTAGCTCTCGTTGGTGGGTGCTTTTAGCCCTCCTAGTGTTAGGCTTATCGTTGGAGTTCTTCCAAGCTCTGGGCGGAAGTCGCCACGCCGAAGTTCTCGACATGCTCGCTAACACTTGCGGCGCATTAGTGGGTGTAATGGTTGTCGGCCGCTCTATTGCTAAGCCCCTTCTGCTAGCTGTAGACCACTTTTTGGCTGCCGCGAAAAACCCCGCTGATACTGCACCGTGAAACCTTATATTCCGCTAGCTGAACAGCTTCGTCCTTCCAGTTTGGAGGGCTTCTTCGGTCAAAAGCACATTTTAGAAGACAAGCAACCTCTGGCATGGGCGATTGCCAACGGCAAGCCTCATTCGATGATTTTTTGGGGGCCTCCAGGTACTGGGAAAACCACATTGGCACGAATGGTCGCTGATAGTTGTGATCTTGAATTCATGGCCTTGTCAGCAGTTTTAGCGGGAGTTAAAGATGTCCGTGCTGCGGTTGCTCAGGCTCGAGACCTACGAGCACATTGCGGTAGAGGCAGCCTGGTTTTTGTTGACGAAGTTCATCGCTTCAATAAGTCTCAGCAGG
>JBLHFB010000107.1:0-6434 GCA_047614865.1 Gammaproteobacteria bacterium
TACTCTTCAATTCACTGATTGCGTCGGGTCCATCCATACTTACACGCTGAAACCCTACTCATATCAATCGTCTCAGGCGTAATCATTTAGTAAACATTTCAGCGCAACGGCTGAAACTTTGGGCGGCTGACCCGCATTTTCCAGAGAAAGGCACCGTTTTTCGTTTCTGCCCTATAAGTTCGCCGCAAGCGCCCGCTGTTAGCAGTGCCGAGGATATTAGCAAGAAGTAAGCAAGTGGAAACTTGCGTACAATCGCGCCTTTCTTAACGATACAAAGCTTGCCCACTTCGATGAACACCGCTTTAAGCCGCGCCCCTGGCGATACGTCCTCTCGTCTACATTTGCTAGGCAAGCGCACCTTTACTGTTGCCCCAATGATGGATTGGACAACTAGGCATTGCCGGTATTTTCATCGCCAACTTTCTCAGAATGCGTTGCTCTACACCGAGATGGTCACAACCGGTGCTCTGATCCACGGTGACGTGCCTCATCATTTAACCTACAACGATCAAGAGCATCCACTGGCGCTGCAGTTGGGTGGAAGTAATCCTGCTGATCTGGCTACGTGTACAAAGTTGGCCAAGGAGTGGGGCTACGATGAGGTGAACCTAAATGTGGGTTGCCCTTCCGACCGCGTTCAGAATGGCGCTTTCGGCGCCTGCCTGATGGCGGAGCCTCAGTTGGTAAAAGAGTGCATGTCAGCAATGCGAGATGCAGCTGATATCGATGTGACGGTAAAACACCGAATTGGAATCGATGACCGCGATAGCTATGACGCGATGGCAGAGTTTGTAGGCATTGTTGCCGAGTCTGGAGTCGATACGTTCATTGTTCACGCCCGTAAAGCGATCCTTAAGGGTTTGTCACCTAAACAAAACCGCGATGTCCCGCCCCTAAAGTACGAGTACGTCTATCGGCTTAAGCAAGAGTTTCCGCAACTGGAAATTCTTATTAATGGTGGGATCAAGACCCATGAGGAATGTGCAGAGCATCTAAAGCACGTCGACGGCGTAATGCTAGGCCGAGAGGCGTATCACAGCCCTTGGGTTCTGGCCGAAGTGGATAGTCGCTACTACGGCGGCACCGACCGCTTCACAGAGCGCCGTGAGGCGATTGAAGCCATGCTGCCATACGTGGAGCAACAAATAGAATCCGGTGAGCGCCTGTTCCATATGACACGTCATATGATGGGCCTGTTCACGGGGCTGCGCGGCACCAAGCCGTGGAAGCGCTACTTGGCAGACCACGCTTGGAAACCAGAAGCGACAGCCCAGACCTTAGCCGACTCGCTTGAGCATGCATTTGGCAATCCAGAGGCTTAATCTTTAAATTGCAGCTTAGCCAGATTGGCGTAAAGCCCGCCTTGGGCAACGAGCTCTTGGTGCGTGCCGGTTGCGACGACAGCTCCGTCGTCCATCACCACAATTCGGTCAGCTTCAAGAACAGTCGCCAAGCGGTGAGCGATAACGAGTGTGGTGCGGTTCTCGGTCAGCTCATGCAGTGCGTTATGCACTAGGCGTTCAGATTCTGCATCGAGGGCGCTGGTGGCTTCGTCGAGCAGAATAACCGGCGCATTCTTAAGCATCGCACGCGCTATCGCAATACGCTGCTTCTGGCCGCCCGACAGACGAACGCCGCGCTCGCCTAAGAAGGTCTGGTAGCCCTCGGGCTGTTGTCCAAGGAATGTATCGGCTGCCGCGTGTTTGGCGGCTTCTCGGACGTCGTCGTCGCTCGCATCGTGGCGACCATAACGAATATTCTCCATTGCAGACTCTGCGAAAATCACAGTGTCCTGCGGGACGATAGCCATTTGCCGACGTAGGTCATCTTCGTCTACTTGGCGAATATCAGCATCGCCAATCGTTATGTTGCCTGACTGTGGGTCGTAAAAACGCATAAGCAGCTGGAATACCGTGCTTTTACCCGCCCCAGAAGGGCCAACAAGTGCAACCGTTTCACCCGGCGCCACATCCAATGAGAAGTTAGACAGTGCAGCGCGATCCGGCCGCGAAGGGTAGTTAAAGCAGACGTTGTTAAACGAGATATGGCCGGCTTTAGCCGGGTCGATAGATATCGGTGTAACCGGCGATACGATTTTTGATTCGGTCGCCAACAACTCCGCTAGCCGCTCAGTTGCTCCAGCGGCGGCTTGTAACTCGCCCCACATTTCGCTCAGCGTCGCCATCGCGCCGCCAGTCATTGCGGCGTAAATCACAAATTGTGATAACAGACCGACCGACATTTCGCCGCCAGTCACTTCTTTAGCGCCAATCCATAACACCAAGGTAATCGCGCCGAAAATCAGCAATACAACCGCAGCATTCATTACTGCGCGCACACGAATACGACGCAGTGCGGTTTGGAAGGATTGTTCGACGGAGCCTTTGAAGCGTCCTGCTTCGTAGTCGTTTTGGGTGAACGACTGCACGGTTGGAATTGAGTTTAGAATTTCTTGGGCAACAGCACTGGAATCCGCCACGCGGTCCTGGCTGGCACGTGACAGGTTACGAACTTTGCGACCGATAATCAGCAGAGGAAAAACCACAGCTGGAATCAGTATCAAAATAATCACAGTGAGCTTGGCGCTGGTAACAAACAGCATAATCAGCCCACCGGTAAAGGTCAGCGAATTACGTAATGCCATCGATACGCTGGTGCTAAGCACGTTAAGAATGAGCGTGGTATCTGTGGTTAAACGCGACAGCACTTCACCGGTACGAGTGGTCTCAAAGAATTCAGGACTCATGCGAATAATGTGGCGGTAAACCGCATCACGCACGTCGGCTACCACGCGTTCCCCTACCCAAGTCACCATGTAATAGCGTGCCGCCGAAGCAAAAGCCAGAACCACTGCAACCATGAACAACGCGCCAAAGTAGCGGTTGATGTCAGTCGCTTCTGCAGAAAAACCCGAGTCAATTAGATAGCGCATCGCCACTGGCATGGTGAGAGTGGCAGCAGATGCGGTGATTAAGGCGATGGCGGCAAAAAGCAGATGCAGCTTGTACGGCGCGAAGAAGGGCGCCAACATTTTCAGCGGTTTCATATCGCGCGTCTTGGCGCGTTCGCTGCTTTGATCTGTTTCAGCCATGGCTTTTGAGTTCAGTTAGGGTTTTGGGGGCGCCATTGTATGGTGGGGGCTAAAGGTTTCTCAATGGCGGTTGAAGTTTTATTAGTGGGCGCTGGGTTTCAGAGAGAGGTTTAGACGAACTCAGCCCGTACGGATTTAGAGGCGTTGCTAGATGCTGAATCCACAAGATTGCCTTGCCGATAAGCCACAACCGAGCTGGCTACCAGCCCGGTTGGTTCAGTTTTTCATTGCTGGTGTCGGACTTAAGCGAGCCCAAGTACTCAAGCACGACGGCGGTAGATCGGTGTCGGTTCGTCAATAGCCGCTTGGTATTTAACGCTGAAGTCGTTTAGTGATTTCAAAGCATCTGCTGCGTCACGGTCATCGCGAATCTCTAGCGCGTCGATACCGCAGCGGGTGTAGAAAAACACTTGGTCTTTCAATACGTCGCCCACAGCACGCAGTTGGCCTGTGAAACCGTTACGGCGAAGCAGGGTGGCGAAGCTGTAGCAACGGCCGTCGACAAACTTAGGGAATTCAAGGCAGATCACATCAAGTTTGCTGGCGTTTGGAAGGATGGCTTGAATGTCATCGTCGCCATGTAGACGAGGAACCACATGGCCACGAGCAGCTAGCGCATCGGCTTCTGCGTTGAAACGAGTCCAAGACACTGAAACAGTGCCTTCAGCTGGAATCTCAGCATCGTCGGCAAGGTGAACAAAGCGTTGGTCTGAAAGTTGGCCGTTTAGAATAACTGTGCTCATTATTTCGCCTCCGGGTAAACGCGCTCTTTGAACGGTACGACGCCAATGCGGTGAACGGTGTCGACAAAGCGCTCGGTTTCTTCGCTACGGTTTTCCATGTAGACGTTGATCAGCTTCTCAACAACGTCTGGCATGTCGGCTTGAGCAACAGCAGGGCCAAGGCGCTCACCAAGCTTCGTGTTGTTGCTGGCGTCACCACCGAGGGTGATTTGATACCAGCTGGTGCCTTTCTTATCGACACCCAAAATGCCGATATGGCCGACGTGGTGGTGACCGCAGGCGTTCATGCAGCCCGATATTTTAATCTTGAGCTCGCCTATGTTGTATAGATAATCAAGGTCGTCAAAGCGCTCATTGATCGCGTCGGCTACCGGAATGGAGTGAGCGTTGGCTAGTGAGCAGAAGTCTAGGCCTGGGCAAACAATCATGTCTTGCAGGGTGCCAATGTTTGGCATTGCAAGTTTTAGCTCACGCATTTTGTTCCACAGTTCAAACAAGTCGGCCTGCTTAACCACTGGCAGCACCATGTTTTGGTCATGTGTGGTACGTGCTTCGTTAAAGCTATAGGCATCAGCTAAGTCAGCGAGCGCTTCTAGTTGATGATCACGAATATCACCGGTAGCTTGACCGTGGGCATTCAGTGATACGTAAACAGCGCGGTAGCCAGCAAACTTAGTTTCACGCGTGTTTTGCTTAATCCAGCGAGCAAACGCAGAACCGTTTTCTAGGTTCTCGGCAAAGCTGCTGTCGTCACCGGCATTGGCATCCACGTCGTACGTGGCAAAGTAGCCTTTCATACGGGTAATTTCAGAGGCCGGAATTTTCAAATCGGTATCGCGAATCTGAGCCCATTCTTGGTCTACTTCGGCACGGAAATCTTCGATGCCCATCGCTTTAACCAAGATCTTAATGCGGGCGCGGTGCATGTTGTCACGGCGGCCTTTTTGGTTGTAAACGCGAATGATCGCTTCACAGCAAGACAGAATGTCTTCAACTGGAACGAAGTCATAAATGACTTGGCTAATGTGAGGCATACGGCCTTGGCCGCCGCCCACTTCAACAATAAAGCCGGTTTCGCCAGCGTCGTTCTTAACTAAGAACAAGCCAATGTCGTGAAGGCGAGTTGCTGCACGGTCGGTTTTGCTGGCAGATACCGCAATCTTGAACTTACGTGGCAAAAAGGCAAATTCGGGGTGGAAGGTGCTCCACTGACGGATCATTTCGCAATACGGACGTGGATCTTCAAGCTCGTCTGCCGCTACACCCGCCAACTCATCGGTGGTGGTGTTGCGAATGCAGTTGCCTGAGGTTTGAATGGCGTGCATTTCTACAGAGGCTAAATCAGCCAAAATGTCTGGGGTGTCTTCAACCGCTGGCCAGTTGTACTGGATATTCTGGCGAGTTGATATATGGCCGTAGCCCTTGTCGTACTTGTTGGCAATATGGCCAAGCATACGAAGTTGCGCGCTGCGTAGCGTGCCGTATGGAATTGCCACACGAAGCATCGGCGCAACACGCTGTATGTACAAACCGTTTTGTAGGCGAAGAGGGCGGAACTCTTCTTCGCTCAACTCACCCGCTGTCCAGCGGCGAACTTGGTCGCGATACTGTTCCACACGTTCATTAACAATGGTCTTATCAAGCGGGTCGTAGATATACATACTTTTAAAGCGTCGCGGCCGTTATTAAGGGGCGCTAATTATAGCATTAAGCGGTGCCATTCCCTTATAGGCGGATATCGTTTTTATGGAGGTTGCTTATCGGTTTTGCCGCTAGAAACTAGCCGTATTTCCGCGATGCGTAAGCGGTAAGTCCGCTGGCCACACTGCCAAAGTGGTCGCCGATAATTATTTCGCGGTCGCTGTACAGTGATTTGATAAAACCTTCAATGATTGGCGATTTGGCCGTTCCGCCGGTTACGTAGATCACGTCCGGCTTTTCTCCTGCCTGCGATTCAGCTTCCACGATCAACTTTCGGCAGACTCTTAGTTCGCGCTCAATGGCTGTTGAGAACTGCTCACGAGTTACCGCTATCGACAGCGCTTGCTCAATATAGTCCAGTGCTACGTCGTCTGTCAGCGTGTCAGATAGTTGAATTTTTGATAGCTCAGCGCTGCGGTTGATGCGGTAACTTAGTTGTCCATTTTGCAAAGTCTTGAAGCGCCCAATTAGCTCAGGATGATCGCAGTCGTTCAGCAGTTGATTGATATGTCTGGCATTGGCCGCTGAACGAAAGCGGGTCTGGGCTGGAATATCGTTGGTTGCCACTGCGTCCCAGAACAATGAGCTGGGCACCGATAAGCCGTTTTTTAGCATTGACTTACTGCCCAAGTAGGGCATTAACGCGTGGAACGCCAGCTTCATGTCCAGATCGTTGCCGCCAACGCGATCACCGGTGTAGCTAAGAATCGAGCTGTTGCGGTCGCTATTATCGCGATAAGAAGGGCCCACTAATACCATCGAGCAGTCGGTGGTACCGCCACCAAAATCCAACACCAAAACTTTCTGGTCGCTATCAATATGGCGTTCATAGTCCAGCGCAGCGGCCACCGGTTCGTACATAAACGACACGTCGTCATAACCGGCGGCCACTGCGGCAC
>JBLHFB010000108.1:0-6382 GCA_047614865.1 Gammaproteobacteria bacterium
ACTCGAAGCGTAAGGTTATTCCAGCGGCCAAGAGCTTGCTCTTCTCTTGTAACAAGTCGTGCGAGACCATTGGGTGGCTCTCTAGCCAAGCGGATGGAAAGGTTAGACATAGGTCGCCTTCTTTAATAATGGCAGCAACTTCTGGTACTCGATCAGGATTACGGGTGCGGTGAAGAATAATCGCGATACGAAGCACCGCAGCGAGTTTCTGTAGCTGCAGCAGGCGTTTCGCGCTGTGCACTTGGCTAGATTCGAATGACTCAACCGGAAAGCGTTTCCGCTGAGCCAGTATCAGCAGGGCAATGGACTCTTGGTCTCGATGGGAGAAGGCAGGGAGGTTGCTGTTTCTAAGGATGTAAGCGCCATGCTGGTGGTAGTTTTTGTGGCCGATAGACAGGCCAATTTCGTGCAAGCGCCCTGCCCAATGGAGTAGTGGCGAATAGCTGCCAACATCAATTTCCCAATCCGCTGCCAGCTTGGCCAAAATGCGTTCGGCGGTGCGCTCAACGCGTAAACCGTGTTCTAAGTCTAGGTGATGGCGTTGGGCGAGCTGTTCAACGCTTCGTTGGCGAATTTCCGCGTAGTTTGAGCTGCCGCTGAGGTCTTGAAGAACGCCTTCTCGCAATGCGGTTTCTACTGGCTGCATTTGCTTAATCTTAAGCGTTCTAAATATGCTCAGCATCGCGGCCACACCGGCTGGAAACACTAGGCTTCGGTCCGACGACAAGCAGCTAAAATTTAATGCGTCCGAGTTTCCTGCTGCAACGCAAATATCGGCTAGTGTTTCTAAACCATCTGCAGTCAGCGTACCGTCGGTGATGTGAAGTTCGGCAAGCACCTGACCAATCGCCTGTGCAGTACCAGAGGCGCCAATCGCTATGTCCCATTTGGCTTTCCGCCAGCGTCGTTTTACCGGAGCCAGTTCGTGACGGACGTCGGTAAGCGCCTTGTTCATAGTTTCCTGAGTAATTACCTTGTCGCGAAAGTATTGCTGTGTAAGCCGCACGCAGCCAATTTGTAAGCTATCCATCATCAGCGGGGTTTCGCCCAAGCCGTGAATAAATTCGGTTGAACCACCGCCAATATCAACTACCAGCCGTCGATCAGGAGCGTCGCCGAGGTCATGGCTAACCCCTTGATATATTAGCCGGGCTTCCTCTAGCCCAGATATGATGTCGATAGGCACGCCAAGTGCTGCCTCTGCACGCTGGAGAAAATCATTGCCGTTGCCAGCACGCCGAAGCGTATTGGTTCCAACGGCTCGGATGTGGGATGGCGGGATCTGATTGAGCAGCTGTTTGAATCGATCAAGGCAGGCTAGTGCGCTGGCTTGTGTCTCTTCGCTAAGCACATCATTTCCGTCTAAGCCTGCGGCTAAGCGCACTGACTCTTTGTGGCGATCGACTACCATCAGGTTGCTGCTAGCGGGCTCCCCCACGTTGCGAGCAATGACGGCATGAAAGCTATTGGAGCCAAGGTCTATAGCGGCAAAAAATTCGGTTTTATCGGACATCCGGCTATATTAAACGGAAGTTACGGTAGACTGAGTTTTTTGTTTGTAAAACTTCCCAAAAGTTGAGACTGATCAGTTGCCTAGCGCTAAGCCAGCACCGTCTACGGTGTATTTGAAAGACTACAAAGTTCCTCCATTTCTAATTGAGCGCGTGACGCTTAAATTTGAACTGTCGCCAAGCGAAACCATAGTGACTTCGGACTTGGTTTTTTCACGCAATCCTGAGTCCAGCGAACCTGACGCAAAGCTTAAGTTAGATGGCGATGAGCTTAAGCTGCTTGAAATTAGCTTGGGCGGTATGGTCCTTAGCAGTGAAAGTTACACCGTAAGCGACACACAACTAGAGCTGCTGGATGCGCCAGATAATGGAGTTTTGCGCATAGTGACTCAGGTTAACCCTGAGGAAAACAAAGCCTTGGCGGGTCTTTATAGATCAAGCGGGATGTATTGCACCCAGTGTGAAGCCGATGGATTTAGGCGGATAACCTATTTCCCTGACCGTCCCGACGTTATGTCGCGCTATCAAGTCACCGTTGTCGGCGATGCTAAGGAAAACCCTGTAATGCTGTCTAACGGCAATTGCATTGCCTTTGGCACAAACAAAGATGGCCGCCATTGGGTTACTTGGGACGACCCGTTCCCTAAACCGAGCTACCTATTTGCTTTGGTTGCTGGCGATTTGCATTGCAATACCAGTGGCTTCACCACCCAGTCAGGGCGTGACGTTGAACTGCGGATTTACGTTGAACACGAAAACGCCGACAAGACCGATCACGCGATGCAGTCTCTTAAGCGTTCCATGCGCTGGGACGAAGAGCGCTTTGGCCTAGAATATGACCTTGATCTGTTTATGATTGTGGCGGTCAACGACTTCAATATGGGCGCGATGGAGAACAAAGGCCTAAACGTGTTCAATAGCAAATACGTATTGGCTAGCCCCGCATCAGCTACCGACCAAGATTACGAATTTATCGAATCAATTGTTGCCCATGAATACTTCCATAACTGGACTGGCAACCGGGTTACCTGCCGTGATTGGTTCCAGCTCAGCCTAAAAGAAGGGCTGACTGTCTACCGGGATCAAGAATTCTCCGGCGACATGGGCAGCCGTGGCGTAAAGCGCATAGCCGACGTTCGCACTCTGCGTAGCCGACAGTTCCGAGAAGACGCCGGCCCAACAGCGCATCCGATACGCCCAGACTCGTATATCGAGACCAACAACCTTTATACCGCGACCGTCTACGAGAAGGGCGCTGAAGTGATTCGGATGATGGCGAACCTGCTAGGTCGCGACGGATTCCGACGTGGGATGGACTTGTATTTTGAGCGCCACGACGGACAGGCAGTCACCTGCGACGATTTTGTTGCCGCAATGGCCGATGCCAATAACGCTGATCTTAAGCTATTTAAACGTTGGTATACCCAGGCGGGCACTCCAGTACTTCGTGTTGAAAGCCAACTTGATGACGGTATCTTGACGCTGTCGCTAAGCCAAAATACGGCCCCGACTGCTGGGCAAGAATTGAAAAAGCCTTTGCATATTCCAGTTCGGATTGCGTTATTAGATCTGAACGGCGACCCTTTGTCGCTGGTGGTCGATGGCGAAGCAAAAGGCGATGAAACCGTTCTTGAGCTAACTCAAGCACAGAAGACTTGGAAGTTTAGTGGGATGCCCGCGCATGTGATTCCGTCTGTCTTACGCGGCTTCTCGGCCCCGGTTGAGCTGAGCCACGACCTGTCGCGCACCGACAAGCTGATGTTGCTAGCCAAAGACAGCGATGGATTTAGTCGTTGGAATGCGTCGGAATCCTTGGCTTACGACGAAGTATCTCAACTGCTCGCCGCTCGCGAAGACAATCAGCCCTTGCAGATCAATCGTGACTACGTCGACGCCTGCCGTGATTTGTTAGAACAAGTGTCTGATGGCTCCGAGACTGACTTTGCATTGGTTGCTGAATTGCTAAGCACGCCGACAGAAGCTGATGTGGTTGGCCGTTTAACTGAGGTTGATATCGACGCTGTGGCTGAGGCAGTGCAAGCCTTAAATACGCAATTGTCCGAAGGGCTGTACGATATAGCCCTTAATGTTTTCACCCATCTTCAGCCCGTTGATGCCGTCAGTCGCAGGCTGCGAAACCATTGTTTGCGTATGGTCTGCCGTGGTGGAGATCCAGCGATCTCCGACGGGTATGTTGTAGAGCAGATTGCTGATTCAAAAATCATGACCGACGTATTGGGTGCTCTATCGCCAGCGGTGACTTACGGCTTGCCGTCTGCTGCAGCAGAACTGGCAGCATTTCGTGAAAAATGGAAAGGCAGCCAAGTGGTGCTAACCAAGTGGTTTGCTCTACAGGCCTCGGTGCCGCATGCGGATACCGTAGATGTCGTGCGCGAGCTTACTAAGGATTCTCTGTTTGCAGAGCAGAATCCGAATCTGGTGTCTTCATTATTTAGCACTTTGTCACAGAACAACCCCGTCGCATTCCATCGTGAAGATGGCACGGGTTACACCTTGCTTGCCGACGAAGTGCTACGTACCAACGACTTCAACCCGCAATTGGCCGTGCGCCTAGTATCTGGCTTCAACAACTGGAAGAAGGTTGTCGGCCCACGCCGCCAGCTAATGAAGGACGAATTGAATCGAATTTCTGCCGCTGGTGGTTTGTCGCGTGGGGTGTTTGATATCGTCAATAGGGCGTTGTCATAAAAATGTCATCGCTCTGTCATTTTTATGAACCCTAGCATCGTTAGATTAGGGTTAACTAAAAGTTGAGTATTGCTATGCAAGGTCAAAAAATATTGATTGTTGAAGACGATCAAGCAATCCGCGAGATGGTTCTGTTTGCCCTAGAAAAAGAAGGCTTCGACGTAGTTGAAGCTGGAGATGCAACGAGCGCACGTATTGCGGTGGCTGATTCCCAGCCTGACCTGGTGTTAATGGATTGGATGCTGCCTGGTATATCCGGTGTAGAAATCGCCCGTGGCTTAAAGCGCGACGACGATACCAAGCACATCCCAATTATCATGCTAACGGCTCGCGGCGAAGAAGACGACCGCGTGCAGGGCTTGGATAGCGGGGCGGATGATTACATTGTTAAGCCGTTTTCTGTTCGTGAGCTAAACGCCCGCATTCGTGCTGTCTTGCGCCGTAATGCCGGCGAAAGCAACGAGACGATAGACGCTGGCGGCATAACCCTTGATGTGACTGGTGCACGTGTAACTGCAGGCGGCAAGGCAGTTCATTTAGGGCCAACCGAATTCCGCCTTTTGCAGTTCTTTATGTCGCACCCAGACCGCGTATACAACCGCACCCAGCTGCTAGACAGAGTTTGGGGCGCAAACGTGTATGTAGAAGAACGCACAGTAGATGTCCATATTCGCCGCCTACGCAAAGCGCTAGAACCCTATGGAGTTGAATCAACCATACAAACTGTTCGCGGAATGGGCTATCGTTTCTCCGAGCAGGACTAGTGCGATTCATATCCGATGATCAGCTGGCTGCTGCCAACAAAGGTCTGCAGGCGAGCGCAATGAGAATTTGGATGCAAGTGTTTGGCCGCGGAGTAGCATTAATGCTACTGGGCAGCCTGATTGGTGGGATGCTTGGCAGCGTTTTGTTGGGATTGGCAGCCGCCCTGGCTGCTTACGCCACATGGCACCTTTACTACATTTATAAACTCGTAGTGTGGCTGAGTGCTGGGCGAAACCATGAGTTGCCCGAAGGCAAAGCCTTGTGGCGGTATATCTTCGATAGCCTTCTGCTTCTCCAAAAGCGTGAACGACGCAAAAAACGTCAGCTTGGGAAGATCATTCGTCGTTTCCAAAAGAGCTCCGCTGCGATTCCAGACGGCTTAGTGGTATTTGATAAGCAGGGGCAGATTAGTTGGTTTAACCATGCCGCCGCCGCGATGCTCAATTTGAATCCTCGCCATGATGTTGGTCAGCGGATCAGCAACCTTGTCCGCGATCCGGTGTTTGTTGATTTCATTCGGCGCGCCGAATTTAGCAGCCCAGTGGACATTGATGGCCCTGACGCCATCGTTGGCTCGCGAATTTCTATTCAGGTGGTCGCGTTCGAGGCTAGCCAGTATTTGCTAATTGGCCGTGACGTCTCTCAATTACGCCGTCTTGAGCTAAGCCGCTCTGAGTTTATTTCTAATGCGTCGCACGAGCTGAGAACGCCGTTGACCGTTATTAGGGGGTATATTGAAAGCTTGCAAGATGATGTCGACGAGTTACCCAAGCACTGGCAGACCGCATTCCGAGCCGTAGACACGCAAAGCGCGCATATGAATGGCCTTGTCAATGACCTGCTCACGTCGATGAAAATGGATAGCGAAAGCGCATTAGCCGGTCACGAGGTTATCGCTATACCGGATGTCATTTCGCGTGTAACAGAGCAAGTTCGCTCATTAATAGAATCCGATATTCAGATAGTCACTCAGATAGACGATTCGCTGTCGATCATGGGCAACGCCAGTGAGCTGTATGGAATTATCAGCAACCTTGTTAATAACGCCAGCAACTACATGCCGAAACACTACAAGCGCGGAGAAGGGGTCGTCACCATCTCTTGGCAAGCAACGGCTACTGGTGCTGATTTGAGTGTTAAAGACAACGGTGCAGGAATCGCAGAAGAGCACCTCGTCCATCTTACCGATCGTTTTTACCGAGTAGACAACCTGCCTGGCAGGTATCAGCAAGGCACTGGCCTTGGGTTGAGTATTGTCGCTCAGGCTGTTGAACGTCACGGCGCGTTGTTAAATATCGAAAGCGCTCCCGGTGTTGGCAGCCAGTTTACCGTTAGCTTTCCTAGCAGCAGAGTGATCGGCTCAAATATTGTGTCTTTAGAAACCTTTAAAAACGCTG
>JBLHFB010000109.1:0-6364 GCA_047614865.1 Gammaproteobacteria bacterium
CGGAAATGGTTGTGCAGAAAAATCAGAAGCTAAAAGGTATAGACGCCGCAAAAAATCATGGCTTGATACCGACGGATAGCCACAATTGTCCTAGCGAAAAATGGTGTAAGAGACTTTGCTGTTAATAGTCCCATGATGAGTTTCTGATCACCCTCGGCAATCGGTCAAATGTGCCCGATATAGAACGCCTTCTCTACGAGAGTGGTCTAGGTTGTGCTTACTAGAGGTGTAAATACAATCGGGCCGGGCCGGGCCGGGTTGGTCGGCAGGTTGCCACTGTTTTGTCGCTGCTAGCCAGCGGGTATATGTGGCCCCTTGGAAGATAGTGCTGCTAGCCGTTAACGCTAAGCAAATGCTGTTGCTGTTCTTCGTGTTTCTCTGTGCCAACAACTACGTCCGCGGCGCGGCGAGTATTTTCCAGAGTCTTGCGTTCTTGGCAATGTGGGCAGCCAGCGCTCCCGTAAACCAAGACGAGGTGTGAACCCGAACAATCACCACACTTTTTCAGACTTAGCTGGCCTGTGCGTAAGTGGCTTGTAAGGAGCACCATTCCACGAGTGAAATCGATTTCAGCTTGTTCACCCAGCTTGGATTTCCAATCTTCGTAAGCGTCGCAGAATCTATGCGCTCCCTCGACGGTTAGTAAGCTTGGGTTGCTCTGTTGTGTTCCGCGGCTGTCGGAGAATAGATCCATCAATTTGAAACGAGCAGCTAGCAATGAGCTCTGAATGTTTCGCTTCGAGTCTTTTGCGTACCATCCGGCATTATTCGGCACCTTTCCGCGAGGCGGTTGGCTTCCGTGGTGTGAGGTATATGCGTCACGTATTCGACGAGTCGAAATTCCGCCGCAGATTTCCGATACATAAGTCGTTCGAGCTCCAAGCTCAACTAACCGATATAAAAGGGCTTCGCGTTCTAAGGTTCCTGACATTGGTCAGCTCCCGTGTCTGTCATTTGTGCCGGGCTGGTAAGTGCCGCTTTGATCGTTCATTTTTGCATGGACCAAAAAAGTTATGGATGGTCAAAAGCTTGTAGGCTGCCGCTAGCGTAAAAAATATAACAAATATGATTGTCAGTTTGCGGTTGCGTCAGCTACTTAAGTTTACAGTCTATTCATCGGTATAACGCTGATAGCGAGGCTAACAGTGCTTAAGGGGCGGGCAGTCGGCATGGTCTTGGTTTTCTAAGTCACTGTTTTTGCGGGCGGTTTCTGTTGAAAGGTTGGTGCGGTTGAAATCCCGCATCGTCGATGCGGTAACGGCTAAGGCCGCAATGAGGCTGGATTGGCGGGGAGCAGTCGTCGCAGAACCCAAATTTGATCGCAAGCAGCTACTTGCGATTCCCCCTGTCGGAGTCACAAAGGGCTAACAATGGCAGGATCATTGGGCAGATGGCGGCTACTGTCTGCCATTCACACAGTCGTCGAGCTCCTCTGTTTCTGTGGAGATCCTCAATTAAGCTAGTAAATCATCGAATGACTTGTATATTGTATGCTCCAAAGCCGATGGGGTCCTGCAGATCTACAAGACTAGTATAAAGAAGTGAGCCTAGTGCAATGAGATCGACGATTGATAGTCGGGAAATTAAAAAATCCCTTGAGCGCCAAGCGGAAGAACTAAATTTTGAGCTTCTGAAGCTGGTTCGTGATGACACTGAGGCGGGCTGTGCAGCGTTTGGGATGACAAAAGATTTAACCGCCAAGATTAGAAATCTAGATGACGGGGCGTTAGTCAATATTTCAAATGGCTCGATGCTGTTTTTCTCGCCCACTTTCAGTACGCCTGCAATGCACGAAGCCAAGTGGCAAGGGCCGGAATCTGAATTCAAAGCGCGGCTACTTGTGTTTGCAATCAACAAGCTGGTTGTGGATGCGGTGAAAGGTATTGGCGATGGCGCACGAATGGTCATAGGTGCTGCATACAAAGAAGCCGAAAATTGTGATCTGTGCTTGGGAGATTTGATAGCTGAGACTAACCGGCCCGGACGAAAGATCGTTATTTGCTGTGAACCCAACGCGTTTGAGAAAATGGTTGAGGCCGCCGCGATGCACGACTCGGACCTACTAGAGCTAACCCGCAATGTTCTGGAAACTGCTTAGCTAAAAGGTGCGGGGAGTAAACCGCCCGCGTTGTCTTGATGTGCACCCATTTCCCCACATACGGCGGATAGAGGAATAACCGCTTAAGCTCCGCTTCAATAGTGGGGTGGTGTTTCGGGATAGCGTGCGGCGGTTCTAAGCAACGCAAGCCGATCTGCCGTGACCCAAGCTTGGGTCGCCCTGTTGGATCTCTAAGGGGCGGTAAGTCGACAGAGTAAATGCAGCTATTTCTCTACACACTCTGCTCCTTCCCCAAAGCTTCGCACTAGCGGCTGCGTTAGCAGCCTGTAAGACTGACCACGATCGGACTGTCGCTATCTATTTGCAGTTCGGCACCGCAGCTTAAGCCAGCTCGTTTTGCGTCCACAGTGACCTTTGAAATGTTGGATGAAATAATGCGGATACGGTTTGCCGGCACCGCAGCTGAAGCGGGTTCCCAGTCCAGCACACGTCGTGTGTAGGGCGATGGATCATGATATCCGCCTTCAAGTACATCAAGATTCTGCACCGTGGCCACCGGCTCTGGGTCGGATAGCCCAAGACCTTCGCTGAAAGCATCGATTGTGCCGATGCCTGACGCAGGATCGTTCAGTTCAAGACCGGATAACCAGTACGCCTTATCGGCGACCAAGCCAGCGTCTGGCGTGTCTTCGTTCGGACGCAATACATAGGTAATATGGGCTGGATTAGGGTCAACTAGATCATCCAGAAGAAACTCTGCGCCAGGAGCGTAATTGTCATTGGTAGACGGCGTTAGATGGTCCCAAGTTTCAAAACGGTAGCTGTCTAGGCGATAGTTCATGCCGAATAGGTCACTAATTGTGGCCTCGGTGTCGACGACCGGGTCTAGTTCGTCAAGCGCAGAGGTCCACATTGACACCGGCACGTTGCGTAGTGACGGAAGTGCGTCTTCCAAGCCCGACGCAGTTGAGACTACCGTCATAATCCGAGCGAATAGATCGGGGAAACGAGTGGCGATACGGAAGCTACCGATGCCTCCCATTGATATGCCGGTCATAACCACTCGCTTCGGGTTTAGCGGGAACTGCTTGGCTGCATCGGCCCATACTTCAAAAACGTCCGCTTGCGCCGCATCATAGTAAAAGCCATCTGGACCACGGGCGGTGCCGGTGATGACGATAGTTCCGGTGCCGCGATCGCCTAGCTGTTTGGCGTGGCGTGAACCAAGGTGCTGGTTGTAGTTTGCCGACAGGGCGTGTGGCAATACCGTCAAGCCGTAGCCGTCTGCCGGTGCCACTTGCTGAGGTATGTAAATTGAATAAGGCAGTAGCTGCCCTCGAATCACTCCCTCGCACGGGCGAACGGCGGATATGCCGCCGCATTCGGAGGGGTAATCCATCCCTTGGCCAAAGCTAAAGCGGCTGGCAAAAATACGGTTCATGAAGCCAGTTTGAGGAACCTCTGATTCATCATCTTCGTTGCGGCGCAACTTAGCAAAGTCGACGTTGGCAAAGAACTCGCTGATATCGCCAGTCTGCAATGCGTTGGCTTGCAAACGCTCTCGCCACCAGTGTGCTTGAATGCGGGAGAGAACAGCGGCGTCGGCAATCGTCCGCCCACCGTATACCGTGAAATCAGGTGTCGGCTCCTGTCCACGAAAGGCAACGTTGAACAGTGCCGCTCCACCCTGAACGCCACCACCAGGAGCGGTGGCCGTTGCGGTGACGGCTGGTTGAGCGTACTGCTCTGCGGCAGCATCCCAAAGGCCAACTCCGGCCGCCATGCGCACCGTAGCCATCTCCGGGTTCCACGCTGAATGGGGCACATCGATAGTATATTGACGGCGCTCTAGGTCGATAGATAGTGTCGCGCCGCTGATAACCGCTAAGTCATTTTCCGCATCCAACAGCTCCACTTCCGTGCCTTTGACGCTTAGGAATAGCTGAGCGGGCGAGGCAACACCAGCAGAATAGGGCCAGTCGACAGGAGCGCTAGAATCTCCCAGCGCGATCGTGAATGCGACGATGCTGGAGTCTTGCAGGGTATTAAGGGTTACTCGGAAGGCGCTCGAATCCGAGAGCGGTTTTACACGCAGCTCTACCAAGTCGGCAGCATTTGATGCATAGGCGGGGTCAGTTGGATAGGTAAGGGAGCCCGCTTTGGACGAGAACAAATAGCCTGTTGGGACCTGCGGATCAGTTGCATCGACAGTACTCGCTGCTCCTCGGTCATCAAGCAGCCAATCCTGATACAAAAACTCGCCACAGCGGTAAGCGCTTGCACCGGAGATTAGGATAGGAGGGGCGGTCCATTTACCTGTATTTTCTAGCTGCGGAGCGGGTGGTGTCGGTTCGTAGAGTAGTGCAGGCCCGGGAGCTGGCGACAGGTCTTGGTGCAGCGAGGTAAGCGAATAGTCGCTAGTCGCTCCACTGATGCAGCTGGTTACGCTGCCGACTGCAGTGGGGGTTGACGGCGAGCATCCTGCCAATCCAAGCGCCGCTAGAGAAACGGTGGGCATGACGATTCTAAGTATTAGTCTCATGATGAATCTCCTTAATTATCAATTTTACAATCTGTACAGACTTTGAATGCCGGTCGCATTCGCCGTTTCTTATTTAATGGTGTTGTTCTAGTCGATTGCGGTTTTCGATTTCGCCGGTCAAGTGTGTTCTGGTTCGCGTAGCAACAAGCTGATCGCGGCTCGCGCTCTACAAACGTGCGGGCGAAAACCACCGAGAACGTCGGCGTAAAGGAAGTGTTCGCTGAGGCCGACAACAGATTCGATTAGTGTTTCAGGGTCAATTGGTGAACGGTAGTGGCCGGCGTTTACTTCGGCGTTTACGAGTTCTACGCCAGCCAGCACATGACGGCTGTGAATGCCGCTTGGGTGAGTCAATAAGTGGATTCCCGCGGCTCCCTCGTGAGCAAGGAACGCGCTCAGTGCCGGCGCTTGAGCGATGAACTCGAGTTGTTGGCCGAATAGGGCATCTAGGCGAGCAAATCCGCGAGTCGATATACCGGCGGCAATGGTATCCAATGACGCTTTTGTTGCCGACCAAATCACCTCGGTCAGCAGTTTATCCCGGTCGCCAACCCAGCGGTACAGGGTGGCTCGTCCAATACCCAGTTTCTCAGCTAGATGCAGCATATCGATTTTTTCGCCAGCCAGATAGAGCTGCGTGGCTACGCGGAACGCATCGGCCGACGTTTGTTTTAAGCGAACAGATTGAGTTCGTTGGGTTGGCAGAACCGGAGCGGTCGAGTGTTTGGTTGGTTGTGGCATGAATGGATTCTATTCGCCTATGAGACAGATCGCAACCTGTGTATCACTTGCCGATTGGTTGGCTTTCCAAAAGCGGATAAGATTGCGACCTATGGGTTTCTCATCGCCAGTTAATGCAGTCTATTCAGTCTAGAGGCGCGCCTGATCACAGCAAACCGGTGTCGATTCGACAGGGTTGTGCATTTTCAGCCCGGACTGGAGCGGATGCTTAGTTAGGCAAAGTGAGGCATTCGTCGTGTTGAGAGGTTAACGTGTCGGTACCCTGCGAAGCCTCCAATTTTAGGTTGTATAAATCGCAAGCCTTGGAATATTGGTCGCTAAGCTACTATTGTACAAAGTCGCGAAGATATTGACTGCTTGATCATTCAGTGCCGTAAACGAGATCGTGACTGGTCTGTAACAAACGTGCAGCTCGGAGCGCCCGAGACAATAATTACGCACATTAGGCTGTGCGCTCGTTGTCACCTAGCCCGCCGTCGGTGATAGTTAGCGTAACGGTAGAGTCGTTAAATTGAGTGCCCTCGGTGTCGTTCAAGTTAAACGGAAAAACGCACAGGTCTGGAAATTTAAGTGGCTTGTGAGCGTGCCACCTGCAGGTTTTTCCAGCGTGAGGTCTTCTACCTCAAAACCAAAGAAACTGGAGTCGAATGTGACTCCCACAGGCGTATTGGCGGGGTCAGGATTAGCAACCACCGTGGCTAAGTAGCCCTGCTGTCAAAACGGGAAGCAGTAGTTTTGAGTAGGAGCTCCGCGCAGCGTGGTTGCTAATAGATTGCCGCTAGGATTTTCGACTAGTCCTAACTTCTCTGCCTAGCGGTAACGTTGGGTAATCCCCTAATCACGGCGTGTAATTCTCCTCAACAACCGACTGGGCGTTTGCTGCAACCTCGATCTCGACCGAGCGGGAGGTAAGACGAGCACTCCCAGAAACTGATTAAGGTATATTCGTCCTCCAAAACACACTAGGCGAGTTGAGTATGTCTTACGAGTTAAGCGGCAAAATAAAGTTAATCCAAGATGAA
>JBLHFB010000110.1:0-6346 GCA_047614865.1 Gammaproteobacteria bacterium
CAGGACCTTTCTGCCGGCGACGTTGGGGTTATTTGCTCCTTTGGAGCCGGTTATTCGATTGGCAGCATTATTGTTCGCAAGCAGTAAAAACGAATGCCGAGACCTTAGACGTAGCGCTTAGTATGGCCTGTTGACTATGATTTCGGTTAAGTCGTGACGCTGAGAGCCATTATTTTCAAACAAGTACTGGGATTCGGATAGTTATTGGCGCTGAATCAATCGGTCTTTATCTCAATCGTTACATGTGACAAATGGGGATAAAACAGCTTCAAGCGCTGCTCGTATTCAGTAGTCAGATGCGGGTCATTCGTCACTACGGATACTATTGCAGCCTGATGGCCAGCTGCGATGCTTATAAGTTGGCTTGAATAACAATGCGGGACTCGGGACTGTGGCGAACTTCAGGGATGTACACCAGGCCCTATAGAGGCTGAACAACCGAGGCCAGCTGGCCATTTGACTGCCATGTCTGCCAGTCATCGGCCATACGCTGAGTTTCACTGAGAACCGTATTCCAGCCCTGAATACGAGCGGCATTGTCCAAGCCATACAATGCAAAATCCTTGCGATCCGGCACTTTTCCATGTGGCAAGCGGGCCAGCATGGCTTCGGATGGGGCAAGCAGCACGGTGTGATCAAGGTTTTGCGGCTGACGGCTGGTGAAACTGCGGTCAAACCAACCGGGAACAACTTGTTCACTGAAGTGTGGCAAGAGAGTCAGCCCTTTCGGCTCTGCTAACGGCAGGTCCATATGGTAATCCACTAGGCCGCCATCTCGGTAGGTTCCTAACGGTCCACCTGGGATGTTCTTAACCGACGCAATGACCAGAGGAATAGCCGCCGTTCCTAGAAGCGAGGCCTTAAGGTTATTACTGTTGAGCTCGACATACGCGGTACGAAAACCATCGTCGCTATAACAGGCGGCGCCTTCTGCGGCATGAAACACCACTCGCTGCACGCACCGGGCGAATAGCTTACGGGACACGCTATTAGCAGCGACGATTTTTATCAGTCCGAGCATCTGAATAACTGAGTGCTCTACGCCCAAAGTGCCGCGGCAGAGGGTTGTCACAAAATTGATTTTTAGGCGTTGGCTGTTAAATATTTCGGCCTCTGCCTTTGGCCCCATAAACGCGTCTAGGATCCGACCCGCCTCGGTGGCAACTTCGGCAGCACTAGGCTTCTCGCTATAGGACTGGGCTAGGTAGGCTGCCTCAAAACGGTCAATGGCGCTTATAGGGTCATCTTGAGCCAAACAGGCGAGTCGCCAAGCACCTATTGAAGACCCAATCCCGATCAATGGCTTGGGCGGATTCAGTAGCCAGTCACCGAATATTGCTCTATCAAGCCTATTCAAAGCGAGCCATTTAGGGCCACCCGCGGCGGCAGCCACGTGGGTGAAAAGGTCGGGACTGAAGCCCTCTTCTTGAATGCGCTTGAGTGCTGTCGGACCTGCCTTGATAACAAGGCTAGGGGAGGAATCTTTTATATGGACTTCGGACATGTTCTATTTCGCCTAGAGAGTAGCCATCGGCACAGTAACATCTGCTTAGATTTGCTGGAAGGCCTACCTTTTCTGGAGTTAAAGGCATTAGGCTGCCAACCTACGCTCGGAGTGTGTATAGATCAGCGCCGCCGCTTACAATAAAACTATCAGGAACCGACACCAACCAACGCTAGTTTTATATACTTCCGAACAATTCAGGACTATAGCGAAGCACGAACCTAGTGAAACAGATTATCCCGTCAGCAATCGCCGCCGCATTCCTTTGCACAACAGCATTCGCGGACCAAGGATTCCAACTGGCCAACCAGAACCCATTAACCGCTATTCACGGCCTGCCCAAACAGCTGTCGGCTGACAAGTTCTTAAAACCCGGCCATCATTCTGTTTCAATTAGCCTAGATGCCTCTAGCCACTTTATTAAGAAACAGTCAGGTGACGACTCGCTACTGATAGATGGAGAAACGCTAACCGCCGAGATATCGGTGGAGTTTGCACTATCTGAGACTTTCCATTGGGGTGTGCGTATTCCCTACGTATACCATTCAGGAGGGTTCCTCGACAGCTCGGTTGACGCTTGGCATGAGTTTACCGGTCTGCCCGATGGAGGCCGAACCACCGAGCCTACCGGGCAGCTTAACTATCTATACGTTAAAGATGGTGTGACCGCCTATCAGCTCAATCAGGATGAGAACTCGGCTGGTGACATCACGGCATTCGCACACTGGCTGCAGTCGCCGGGAGAAAGCTGGCAGTTAGGCTATAACGCTCAATTCAAAGCGCCAACAGGCAAAGCGAGCTCTTTAAGTGGTAGTGAAGCGTCGGCGCTGGCCTTGTGGGCAGATCTGGCGACAACTGAAAAGGCTGGAAAGCGCTTACACCACAACTTTGCTGGTGGCGTCTCGTTCCATGATCGAGGCGATATTCTGAGCCAGCAGCAACGTAACATTGTGCCATTTTTTTCCTACACCGGCGCTTGGCGTTGGAGCGACACAACAACGTTTAAGGGCCAAATATACGGTCACGGAGCCGTCTGGAATGACAGCGAAATAAACGCCTTTACCCAAGAAGCACTACAGGGTGCGGTGGGTATTAATTGGGACTACAGCAATCAAGGCGGTTACGAATATGAGCTGGCATTGGTCGAAGACTTGCTAGTTCGCACGGCGCCAGATGTGAGCTTGATTTTCACCATTACCCAACGCGTTAAAACCAAATAACAAGGCTGATCGTCGCACTAAATAACCAGTAGTTAGAACTTAATCTTGCCGGTTAGCATGTCTTTATACATCACCCAATCGCCCGCCAAGCTGTAAAGCGGGTACTGAAAAGTAGCGGGCTTATTGTGTTCGAAAAAGAAGTGCCCTACCCATGCAAAGCCATAGCCAATCACCGGCAAAAGCAGCAACAACCACGCATTAGCTAAGACAACGCTGGCTACTATCAGGCTCAACACCAAGGTGCTGCCGACAAAATGAAGGTTTCGGCAGGTTCTATTACTGTGCTCTGACAAATAGTAGGGGTAAAACTCTGAGAAACTTGAATAAGATGTACTGCTCACTTGTCTACTTCCTTATATGGTTACAGCGGTCTTAGACCGGTTGCGACATCTTAACTTTGCCCAACAAAAAACACAAAAAAAGCCCGCGTAATGCGGGCTTTTTTGTACAGCATTCGGTACTTCTAACCGAATCAATCATCGCCACCCAGCGAAGATAGGATATGCAGCAAGCTAGTAAACAAGTTGTAGATTGATACATACAAGGTCACAGTTGCAGATATATAGTTGGTTTCGCCGCCGTTAATGATCTCGCCAGTCTGGTAAAGAATAAGCGCAGACGAGAAAATCATAAAGCCAGCAGACACTGCCAACATTACCAATGGCATGTTAAACACCAAGCCAGCAATCATACTCAAGATCAGAACAACAGCGCCTGCGGTCAGAAACCCGCTCATAAAGCTGAAGTCTTTCTCTGTCTTAATTGCGTAGGCAGAGAGGGCGACAAAAATGAGACCTGTACCGCCAAGTGCTTGCATTACAAGGTTGCCGCCATTTGGCAGAAATTGAACGTAAAGACTAACAATCGGGCCAAGGGTCGCGCCCATAAAGCCGGTCAATGCAAAAACGAAGAACAGGCCAAGCATGCTGTTGCGGTTCATATGTGTTGCAAACAACAACCCGATATAGCCAATTATCGTAATCCAGGGGCTGATCGGTGGCACTTCTAGTGCCATAGTAATACCCGCACAGGCAGCACTAAAAAGTAGCGTTGCTGATAGCAATAAATAGGTACTACGTAAAACTTTATTGGTGGCTAAAGCCGACTCTCTGTCGCGTACAACCGCTGATTCAGGAGAGCGATAAATGTCGTTCATTGTTCTAACTCACTTAGTGGGAATAACTGTTTCAAACTGAAAGCCAAGCATACCATGCGTAGCAAACAATTCAGCGACAAGAAATATGAAATATCTTTGATTTGATATGGATTTCCTCATTAAGTTCACGTACTATTCGCGCCGTTGATGCAGACCGCATTACACCCTATTAGGAGAGGTGGCAGAGCGGTTGAATGCACTGGTCTTGAAAACCAGCAAGGGTTAATAGCCCTTCGTGGGTTCAAATCCCACCCTCTCCGCCAGTAAACAAAAAGCCCGCTTAATGCGGGCTTTTTTATTGTCTTTTCGCTGCCAAGCTTCCCTACTAATTCTTGGCGCCCAAACGCAGAAGAAGACTTTTGCAACGGCGGTCGGGCCGTCGCACTTCAAAAGCATTACACCGTTACGTGGTTTGATCGCTGGCTAAAGCAAGATGGGAAATCCGGTTACTTGATGACGATGGCGCGAATCGCCATGCTAAAGATAGTATTCGATATCGCAGCGCACGCCATTATCCAGAAAGAAACGGCCGACAGCAGTTTTACACAGACATTCGTGCGGGCTGCGACGTTAGTCGCTGAACGCTAGCACTGGTTCACTCCAAAAGCCTGTTGATGTAAAACAAGAAAGCCCGCTTTACGCGGGCTTTCTATTGGCTGCGTGACGACGCTAATTAGTTAACGACTTCACTTATCGTTATGGTCATACCGTTGTCAGCTAAGGTCATTGTCTTTTCGCTGAACAAATCTCCAGCGTTAGCAATTGCGCCGCCTTGCTGTGAAACACGAGCGGTAACAATCCATTGATCGTAGTCGGAGAACTTGCCACTTGCTGGCATTAGCGACAAGCTGTCATCCAGCGTTACAACAGCAGGAAGGCTGGTTGCTAGCCCACGCCATACGGCAACAGGCACCCTTGAACCGTCGGTAGCCTTTGCGAACACATAGAGCTTAGCGCCCGCTTCAATCCTAGCTTTAAGCGAATCAGCGATGTCTACCGTAATTGTCAAGGACTTATTAGCTACTGCAGCCTTAGTTACTGGCTGATTGAGCGCTGCACCGGCGGCTTCTAAGTCTTTCAGTTGTTTATTAACCATCATCAGTACCTCTGGCGGCGGATTGAGATCACGCAAGGACTCAAGATGCTTTACTGCCAACTGAATGTCACCGGTATTTGCCGCCGCTATATGGGCGTACCACAGTGCCTTGGGGTTTTCGGGGGCTAGTTCAGCGGCTCGGTAGGCAAGCAGCTTAGACATCAAAGGATATGTCGAACTCTTGCTGGCTTCGGCTTGCAGCGTAATCGCTTCGACCGTATCTAGAATGACCTCTACGTTGTCGGCATTGCCGCGCTCCATCGATTGCTGGTAAGCAGCAACTGACTTATCGAGATTGCCAATTACTCGATACGAACGACCTAGCATTCTCCAGCCATCGGCGTCATCAGGATCCGACGCTAAGCGGCCTTCTAAGCTCGCAATCATCGCAACGAATTCTGGCTTACCATCGTTAGGCCCTATTGCGGCAACAGCAACGCTGGTTTGAGGCGAACCTAAAGATGTATATATTGCAACCGAGATAGCTGGCGTCAATAGTGCTGCAAGCAGTATTGCCAACACGGGAAGTCGTTGCTGCCCTGCTTTGTGCCGGAGTTTGCTATTAGCGTCAATTTCCTCTTTTAGACGCTCGGCTAATTCAGATTGTAACGCTGAAAACTCGGCGTCGTTTAGCTTTCCTAGCTGGTGCTCACTCTCTAGTTCGTCGAATTGCTCTTGCAGTAAAGCAACAGCTCGATCGCTGGATTCTTCAACCAACGCATCTGGATTTCTACGGAGAGAAAATAGCACGCCTACAAAGGCGGCCACACCGAGTACGGCAAAGCTTGTAACAAGGGGATAGCTGATATCAGGCATAGGGTTTAGTCTTTTGACTGCTTATTGTTTTCGCCACGAAGTAGCGCTAGATATTCATCGTTTGAGGGCTCAGCAGATTTAACTGCCTCTGCGATCTCTTCAGGTGTGTACTGTCGACGTCGTATCACCATAATCACGCCGAACAATGCCACCGCAATCGGACCGAACCATAGCAGTATGGTGGACGCTCTGAGTGGCGGATTGTAGAGAACGAAATCGCCATAACGCTCTGTCAAAAATAGTCGGATCTGCTCGTCTGTACGGCCGCTCTCTAGAAGACGAATCACTTCTAGTTTGAGGTCGACTGCTAGCCCAGCATTTGAATCCGCCAAATTTTGGTTTTGACAGACCAAGCAACGGAACTCCTCGCTGAGGCTTTGGTAGCGAGCTAGAATTTCTGGATCTTCGGGCAGTTTGAAGCTGTCGATCGCCGATGCTGAAAAGCTAAGCAGCAACAGCGCTGCGAACGCATAGACTGGCTTAGAGTGTTGCATGCTGGCCTCCGGCTTGCTCTGCCTGTAATTCTTTAATCAGCGGTATTAGTTGTTCTTGCA
>JBLHFB010000111.1:0-6311 GCA_047614865.1 Gammaproteobacteria bacterium
GTTGCTTCCAAGAAACCGCTATAAGTTTAACCAAGACTGCGTTGTGCTTAAGTCGGCTGAAACCGGCAACTATGTCACTGCAGCAAGAGCAAATTACTCAGCTTCAGCGTCTGAAGTAGCTGAGGCCGAGCCGTTCTTTATGATGCCAGCTGCGCTTGGTGAATATTTGCTTTATAACCGCAATCGCGAGCTATTAAGTGGCGGCGAAAGCCTTACATCGGCTGAGCTGGATACCGCAGATTCTGAAAACGGCGGCGACAATATATTCGTAGTCAAAACCGAAAACGATGCACAACTCTATCCGAGCAAGCCAATATTCGTCCCCGATAGCGTATTGCCGGTTGTTGAGCCGAGTTTAGCGTGGACCACTGAGTATCACGAGTTTGAGGATGACAATCCTGAAAGCACACGCTTCACCTTCGTCTCAGAGAGGACCGGTGATGCGATAACCGCGGCTGGGGATGGCTCACTATCTACCGCGGCCTACACCGGTGGCCAAAATCAAATATTTGTACCCGAGTCAGTCACAGGTTGTGCTGAGTTTCCAGAGGCCAGTAGCAATACCAGCGGTGAAAGCTTCAGCGGCACTGTCGGCCCCGACAATTACGTGCTTGGCATGGTTGATGCCCATGTTCATATCAGCTCCACTAGCTTTTTGGGCAAAGCTCAAGCTGGTTTCCCGTTTCATCCATTTGGCGTTACCCACGCGCTAGCAGATTGCGCTGAAGTACACGGTGAAATGGGCAGCATGAGTGCCGTAGAAGCGGTGTTTTCCGAAGATATTGATGGCCATGTGACCGCCGGATGGCCGACTTTCCCTAATTGGCCTGCACGAAATAATCTTTTCCACGAAGCGATCTACTGGAAGTGGGTAGAACGCTCATGGAAAAGTGGTTTGCGAATTGTTGTAAATGATTTAGTCGACAACGAAACGCTATGTGAGATGTCTCGCAACGCCGGTCTGGAGCCGACATTGGACTGCAACTCGATGAATAATGCCGGCCGACAGGCGTACACGATGTGGGCTATGCAGGATTATATCGATGCTCAGTACGGTGGGCGTGGCGAAGGCTTCTTCCAAATTGCTCTAGACGATGTTGAAGCGCGCGAACTTATCGAAGCGGGCAAATTGGCCGTTATTCTAGGAATTGAAATATCAAACCTGTCTGACTGCAAAGTGAACTACAACCCGGCTAGAACGCAGGAGCCCCTGAATGAAACTGGCGGCGGCGAGAACGGTACCGAAAACACCTATACCTCGCAGTGTACGGAAGGCCAGCTACAGGCATCTATCGACCGCATGAAAGGCTGGGGCGTTCGCCAAGTTATTACCATTCACGAATTCGACAACGCTTTTGGCGGAAACGGAATTTTTGACGGTTTGGTTTTGAATGCCGGTAGCCGCGAGAATTCCGGCGGTATTCCAGGCGGGGTACTTTCAAACCCGAGTGGGACCGTCACCAGCGGCCCACCTGAATTGCCCTCTGGCGAATTTTGGACAACCCTCAGCTGCCCGAATGGTGACGACACTGAATGGCCGCGTGGCCCAGACGACACCAGCCCAGCAGAGCCATTCGATGGCTACATCTTTAATGGTAGTGGCGGCACGAATATGGCCTCCCTTGGGACCTGTTTTTTTCAGGGGCAGGGGGCCGCGTCAGATCCAATATCCAAACGTCCAGGCGGTCCAACGCCGTGCTACCCAGCAGTACGACAATGCAATGCGCGCTGGCTTACCCCGGTTGGCTTAACCTTTTACTCGCTGCTTATGGAAAATGGTTTGATATTTGATATCGATCACCTTGCGATCAAAATGAAGAGTCAGGCCTTGGATCTAGCCGAGTTGCACACTCCACCGTATCCGTTTGTCTCAACTCACGGCAACTTTGGTGGAACAACCAAGCACCAAGCGCGGCGTATTCTTGCTAACGGCGGGCTCATATACCCGTCAATTGGCCGCACATACAGCAGCACCCCAACTGACGGTACTTTCTTAACTCAAATGTCTGAGCTGAGAGGCTTATGGACTGAGGCAGGAGCGCCGGGAATTTTTGGCTTCGGATTTGGTACAGATACCAACGGTTTGTCTGCACAAGCCAGTCCGCGCAAGGGCGCTACAGAAGCAATTACCTATCCTTACACCTTGTTTGATGGTGGTGTTTGGGAAGATTTGCCAGAGCTGCGGAATCTTGGAGCGGTAGTTTTTGAACAGCCATCAGTTACCGACGTGGTGACTGGTCTAGGGCGCACTTGGCATGTTGATAGTGATGGCAGCGCCCATTACGGAATGATGGCCAGCAACGTGCAAGAGGTGGTAATTGAGGGCAGCGATGAAGACCTACGAGATATGTTTATGGCGGCTGAAAATTACCTGCAAATGTGGGCGCAAACGCTAGCATCGCAACGCAGCATTATTGGCGAAGATGGTCAAGGGGCGATTGATGTTGATGCGATTAAAGGCGACATCTTGAAGCAGGCGCCTTTACCAGATTCGCCCTTTAGCACCGGAGCGCCAGCTATGTAGCTAGAGCGCCTCGCGGATAAACTTAAAGAGGCTATTAGACGCCGTCCCAGGTTTTCCTGAGGCGGCTTCTTTTTTGGCATTCCTAACTAGCTGCCGAAACTGCTGCACGTTAGTTTCGGGATGGGCTGCAACGAACTCGGTTAAGGCATCATTGTCTGTCAGTAAGCGATCACGCCACTTCTCAACGGTTTTTTCTTGGCCGATTTGGCGCTTGGTTGCCAATAGTGTGGCGACTTTATACTCCTGAATTTTTTCAGGTGTCCAATCAATAAAGAACTTTGTGGCGTAGCGTAGCTCGCGTTTACGTGCGCTACAGGGGTCGAGTCGGCCTATTTTTCCGAGGATGTGTTGGCAGTCTTCATCTATCGGTAAGGCATCGCGAGCCTCGGTCGGCATCGCTGACAGCTCAAGAATAAAGGCTTGAAGCTCTAGATTCTCCTGCTTGAGAACGGTTTTATTGGGACGAATGGTGTAACCGTCTTCGTCTTTGTTGCTTGGCGTTTCTAATTCAGTGCTCATGGAACCCATTTTACAGCGCGGCAACAACGAAGTGTTGTACTCTCTTCGGCAATTATAATTTGATCTGTTTGAGTAAGTGCTTATGAACGAACAAGAGTTTGATGTATTAATTGTCGGTGCAGGCATTTCCGGTGTCGGTATGGCCTGCCACTTATCGGACAAAATGCCGGGCAAAAAAGTCGCCATTTTGGAGCGCCGAGCGCGAATGGGCGGCACTTGGGACTTGTTCAAATATCCCGGTATTCGGTCTGACTCAGACATGTTCACTTTTGGCTATAAATTCCGTCCGTGGACCGAGACTAAGACCTTGGCTGACGGCGAGTCCATTCGGCAGTACCTAGTCGATACCGCAGAGGATTACAACGTAAACGACCATGTTCACTATAACCAAAAAGTACTGAAATGCTCATGGTCTAGCGACAGCAAGCGTTGGACGGTTACCACGCTCAACGAAGACAGCAACGAAGAACAAACAAGAGTTTGTAAGTTCTTGGTTCTGGCTTCTGGTTACTATAATTACGACAAGGGCTTTACCCCAGAATTTGAGGGCATCGACGATTTCAAAGGCCAAGTCATTCACCCCCAACAATGGCCAGAAGACCTCGATTACGCTGGCAAAAAAGTAGTCGTTATCGGCAGTGGAGCTACCGCTATTACGTTGGTGCCAACGCTGGCTGGCACGGCTGAACACGTGACTATGCTGCAGCGTTCGCCAACCTATATCGCCTCAATGCCGGCACGAGACGGGTTACTGGAAAACCTCAAAAAGTGGTTGCCAGAAAAATGGGTTTGGCGTATTGCTCGCTGGAAAAATGTTCGTTTGCAGCGATATAGCTATTTGCTATCGATGCGTTACCCAAGCTTCATGCGCAAGGTTATTTTAGGTGGCGTTGAGAAGTGGACTAAAGGCGCAGCCGATATGCGTCACTTTACTCCTAGCTATAACCCATGGGATGAGCGCCTTTGCGTCGTGCCAGACGGTGACTTGTTTAAAGCGCTACACAAAGGCACTGCCAGTATCGTTACTGACCATATCGAAACCTTCACTGAAACGGGCATCAAGCTGAAGTCAGGCGAAAGCCTAGAGGCCGACCTCGTGGTAACTGCGACAGGTTTGAACCTGCAGATGCTTGGTGGCGTCGATATTGAGATTGACGGCGTCACGCGTCAGCCACGAGAAGTGATGAGCTATAAAGCGGTACTGATTCAAGACGCCCCTAATCTAGCGGCTATTTTTGGTTATACCAATGCCAGTTGGACCTTGAAAGTAGATGTTGCCGCAGCATTTGTTTGCCGCCTTCTAAAATACATGGACGACAAAGGCTACGAGGTCGCCGTGCCGCGGGACTTTGAAGACAGTGCAGTTGCCGATAAATCGGCGATGGACTCGCTTAAATCTGGCTATGTAAAACGCGGCGGCGACAACCTACCGCGACAAGGAAATAAGTATCCTTGGAAGGTGCTCAATCACTATCAGCGTGATATGAAAATTCTTGAGAAAAAACCGATCGAAGATGGAATTCTAGAGTTGTCTTAATCGAGCATTGAGTTACAAAAAGGCTGGGCAATCCCCAGCCTTTTTTATGCCTGCAAAGTATTCAAATACCATCGCACGCGGCACAAAGCTAATGAGGTAACATAAGCCTCAAAGCAATAATACGAGGAGTGGCTGATGCTGCGTAAAGGCTTAAATTGTGTAGCGTTGACGCTGCTGATAGTTGTGGTGGTGGTGGTGTTTAGAACGATTCAATTCGTACCCGCCGAAAGCAACATTGAAAAGCAGCTTGTAACGAATAGCAATCCTTCTGCTGCGGTTGAGCGCCTCTCACAGGCTATTCAGATTCCAACCATTTCATGGAGCACCGAAGCGGCTACAGAGGTGGAAGCATTTAACCGCCTAAACCAGCACTTTGAACAAAGTTTTCCGGCGGTATATGCAAACTTAACAGTGTCCAAGGTCTTGGAGCATGGACGGCTTATCGAATGGCGTGGGGCTGATCCAAGCTTGGATCCGCTTCTTTTGTTAGCCCACACCGACGTGGTGCCTATAGCAAACCAAGCGGCTTGGTCGGTCGAGCCTTTTTCCGGCGAAGTTAAAGACGGCTATCTCTATGGCCGCGGAACGATTGACGACAAATCCAGTGCGCTGGCAATCCTTGAAGCCTTAGAGCGTCTTACATCCGAAGGCTTTATTCCAACAAGAACAATCTACATTTCACTAGGCCATGACGAAGAAATTGGCGGTTTGGCGGCTCAAGCGGTTGCGAAACAGTTTGCCGATAAAGGTGTTCGCTTTGCCGCGGTGATTGATGAAGGCGGCTTGGTGATTAGTAAAGCAATGCCTGGAATCGAAGTCCCGCTGGCAATGGTGGGTATTGCAGAAAAAGGCTATCTAACGCTCAAATTGACATCCAAAGGCGAGGGTGGCCACAGCTCGATGCCGCCGAAAAGTAGTGCTGTGGGCAGCTTGGCAACCGCTCTTTCCCGCATAGAATCGAGCCCCTTTCCGGCCAATTTAGATAGTCCGACAAGTGATATTTTCGATACGGTGGCGCCGCATTTTCCATTGCTAGAGCGTACTCTTTTTGCCAATTTGTGGCTCACTGAGCCATTGCTTATTGCAGAGCTTGAAAAGCAAAAAGCAAGCAACGCATTAATCCGCACAACCACTGCACTTACTGTCTTTAACGGCGGAACCAAAGACAATGTTCTGCCACACAGCGCCACTGCGATGGTCAACTTTCGGATACTGCCCGGAGAAACACGGGAGACGGTAACGGCTAGAGTGACCGAGCTTGTCGATAACCCAGAAATTTCGGTGGAGAGATCCCAGTTTGGCAACGACCCATCGTCAGTTTCCGACCCTAAAGCGGCTGCCTTTGAATGGATCTCTCGTAATGTAGCCAAGAGCCTAAGCGGCGACGTTATTGTTAGCCCAAACTTGGTTGCCGGTGCCACCGATGCACGGCATTTCGACCACCTTTCAGATAACGTCTACCGGTTTCTTCCGTTCCGAGTCGATAAAGACGATTTATCCCGCTTTCATGGCGTCGATGAACGAATTTCCACTGAAAGCTACATCGAAGGGATTGGTTTTTACTACAACCTTATGAAAGACAGTGGAAACATTTAGCGCGTGGATGGCGGCCTTTAATAGCCTAGTTTGGGGCATCCCGCTGGTTGCGCTGTTGCTGGGGAGTGGTCTCTTTTTCCTCATCTACAGCCGGTTCGCCCCACTGCGATATCTGCCTCACGCTATTTCCTTGGT
>JBLHFB010000112.1:0-6302 GCA_047614865.1 Gammaproteobacteria bacterium
GGCAAACAGGGCGCCGGTATCACTGCCTTCAGTCAGCTCACTGGCCATTTGGCTATCGGCATTGAAGCCCGCCAATGAGCCGACAAAGCCAACCTCGGAGATATCTTCCAAGTATTTCAGCCACTGCTTAGAGGCCTTCGCAGAAATCGAGTACTTTCCTGCTTGTTCAAATGCGGCTTGCGCCGGGCTCATATTGCGTAATTGATATCGAGTTAAGCCCAACGACACCCACGCATTACCGGTTTGCTTACCGAGGTTACCTCTTAGTGCGGTACGCAGTGATTTTTCAGCATCCGACCACATTCTGAGCTGTATCTGTAGCTGACCGAGTTGCATCCATTGGTCAGCGCGCGAGTTAAGCTGGAGCGCGACTTTTAACGTATCAATCGCATTGCGCTCTTCTCGCGCCTGCATCCACGCTTGGGCCAATAAAGTCATATTGGTGGCGTTGCGCTGCAGCTTACCCTCTTTCATCCAACGCTCTAACAGCGAGGCACCGAAATATGGCGTGCCGCTATACATGAAAAGCCTGGCAAAACGCTGATAGTCATCTTCTTGGGTAAACACGCCGCTGCGGTGAGCCAGCTCGATTGTTGCCAGCGCGTCCTGTTTCTGTCTCAGTTTGACCTGAATGGCAGAAAGTTGAACCCAGTAATCCATGTTTTCTGGAAAATTTCGGACCATGCGCTTGAGCAACTTAATTGCAGAGGTTTGCTTTTTCTCTTCGAGATACACCGCTAGCAGCAAGCGGAACCAGTCCTCGTGCTTCTTGTCTTTAATCCCACCGTCTAGAGTGTCGATAGCTGATTCTAAAGGCCGCTGGGCCAAGCGATATCTCTTCAACTTAACGTAGGCACTACCCTGCAAAACCCAAGCTTTAGCGGTAGCGCGACCTCCAGCCCTGAAATAGCGATTTATGTTATATGTGGTTTTCTTATAGTCACCAGCAGCAAAGTAGAGCTGAGCTAAGTTATAGCGGGCAGGCAGCAAAGCTGGTTTAGATAACTTGCGGAGCTTGAGCAATTCCTCGTAATAAGTAATCGCAACGTTATTCTTTTCCGATGTAATAGCGTGGGCGGCTAGCTGCTGAAGGAGAAGCGACTTTCCATACGGATCATCATCTAGTGCTCTTAGCTGTTTCTTGGCGTCAGCTGCTATCTCGTCCATCGAAGGCGGATCTTCTATCGGCCCAGTGATTATTCGTGATTCACTTTGATACTGTGCCGCGACTGGCAAGGCGATCGCCAGACCAAGAACAAACGCTATTAACGACGAAAACAAGATACGCATTAGCGCCTAGTCCTCCAGTCCATCGCGCAGTCCTTAAGCTTGAACTCAAAGCGCTGCTTAACCTCACGCGCGCCGCCCGCCATATCGCTGCGACTGTACTGCCAAGCGCTTACTGCTTCGACCGCAGCCGCCTCGAAAATACCTTTTGGACTGGCGTTAAAAATTCGCGGATTTCGCACCTGGCCGTCCTTATCAACGATGAACAGCAGATCCACATAGCCTTCAATTTTATTGTCGACGGCATAAGCTGGGCACTGCGGCCGCCCAGTGCTGACCGGGGTTAAAGCTTTTCCGGTAAATTTCCGCGTGCCGTCGCCATCACCACTACCAAGGCCTGAGATCCCCACCAAGCCGCCACCTAGACCCGCGTCAAATTCAAAGCCGATGTTGACGTCATTTACCGACAAATCGCCAATCCCTACGGGAGCGCCGGTCGGTCCAGGGGTCGACATGTTCGGTGCAGGATTGGGGACGTTTTTAGCTTCCTGGATCATTTCCTCAACTTCTGGGAGCTGTTCCTGGATGTCGTCCAGTGGTGGCGGTTCATCTTCCACTTTCACCATCTCGACGTTGTATCTAGGTGACTCGTCCTTTTTTTCCTGATCGGTAACCGCAATCAAATACTGCATGATCAAAAACAAGCTAACCGCGACTACAGCCCCACTTACCGGAGCGATTGTGATTCTAGCGGCTTGTCTTAAAATCATTGCCATCAGCTGTACCGCAACGCGTCCGCCAGCTTGGCGGTCTCACGGGTAACCACCTGCGGGAGCCGCGCTGAAAAATACAAACCAGACAGCGCTACAACCATTCCGGCCATGGTTGGAATAATTGAGGCCATTACCCCTGACGCCATCGCTCGAGCATTGCTGTTGCCATCGGTAGCCATCACTTCAAAGACTTGAATCATGCCCGTTACGGTGCCAAGCAAGCCCAGAAAGGGACATAAAGCCACCAGCACTTTTACCAAGTGAACCGTGACTTCAAGCTTCAGTCTAGCGTCTGCAACTATTTGTCCACGAATACGATGGGCGTACCACGAGCTGCGGTCTTCACGCTCAAACCATTCCTCGACCCACTCTCGCCTAATCGTGGGCCACATAGTTTTCAGGAACCAGTAGCGCTCGGCAATTAGCATCCACAGCAGGAATGCAACGAATAAGATTATCCAGAGAACCCAGCCTCCGGTTTCCATAAACAGTAGAAATGCAGTCTTCGGATCAGTCATGTCAGAACTCGGGCGAGTTACTTCTCTAGCCGGCGAGCAAGTAAGCCCGCGCTCTGCTCTTCCAATACATGCACCATCGCCCTGCTTCGCGCAGCCACAGTGGCGTGAGCGAACAACAGAGGAATAGCAGCAACCAAGCCCAATACCGTGGTTACAAGCGCTTGAGAAATGCCGCCTGCCATCAGTTTAGGATCGCCCGTTCCAAACAAAGTAATTGAGTGGAAGGTGAGAATCATTCCAGTCACCGTGCCCAGCAACCCGAGCAATGGAGAAACCGCAGCAAGTAATTTAAGCACATTTTGCCCTCGCTCGAGCTTGGGCACTTCTTTAAGGATTGCCTCCTGGAGTTTGAGCTCTAATGTTTCAAGATCTTTTTCATCCCCCTCTTGATAGACACTGAGAACGCGCCCCAACGCATTACCCTGACGTGGCTCAGAAATATTCTTGGCTTGCGAACGAAATTTGATCGACACCACCGACAGAACCATTAAGCGCATCGCAGCGATCAACAGCCCCAAAGAACCCAAGGCCAAAATCACGTAACCCACCGGGCCTCCCTGCTTCACGCGTTCCATCAAGGATGGGCTTTCACGCAGCAAGGAAAACAAGGTGCCGCGTGTCGGGTCTACGTACGCAGGTCCAATCCCCGAGGTAGTCTGGGATAACTGCTGCACGTCCTTTCTATAACGGCGGGCAGGCTGCTTGGTTAGCTCTTCGATCGTTCCTCCAATAACGTACTGTAAGAATCGATCGTCGGTACTGAGTGCGAACGTGCCAACACGCGTGACAGCGGTAAGCCGCGACTCGCCATCGGTTCCGATTACCTGCTGATCGAACTGGGTTACTCGACCACTTTCTGTCATTTCTTGCTGGATCAAAAACCATAAGATACGCAGGTCTTCAGATGCGGGCACCTCTTTACTCTGGGCAAGCGAATCAAGGAAGTCGGTGCGGTTAGGGTATTGAGCAGAGACCATCGATTGACGAAGTGTCGATGCTAAGTCTCCTGAGATTGAACGCACCACACCGAACAATTCTTTCAACTCGCCAGAGCGCTCGTCGAGCTTTTTCTGAGCTTCAACGATTTCCTTTTCTTTACGGTCGAAGGCTGCCTTGAGCTTGCGGCTCAACTGTTCAACCTCCCTATTCTCTGCATCGGCTTCTTTAAGTAACCCAGCACGTGAACGTTTGTCACGACGGAAGCGCGTTTCGCGCTCTTTGTTAACTTCAGTTACTTGAGCACGACCTTCTTTTACCTTGCTTAGCAGCTCCGCCATCGAAACAGACGGCTCGCCGTCTGCCCAAGCCGAACAACACAGTGTCACCAGCCCAGAGGCAACTAGTTTTTTAAACAACATTATTCGTCCTCCTTGGCCGCTTGAACTTTCAGCGGCGCCGGAACCGGTAACGAAAGAAGCTGCGGAGCAGATTGCTCGCGTGCGATTCTAATAGCCTGTCTGACGGGAGCCGCATAGCGATCCGACAACGCTTCCCAGTTGTTTTTATCTTGGTTCCAATGGCCAGTTTCTCCACCGTCAAGCGATTGGTAATAAAGGGCGACTCGGCCTAAATGTACGAAATCAACCATCCGCGGCACCGCACCAGACATCAATTCTTCACGGTAGCTTCCTATCGCTCTACCGTAATCATTTTCCGCTTTATAGGCGTCCAAAATTGCTCGGTACTTAATAGCTACAGACAACTCGGGGTCGTCCATTGTTTCACTGAGAGTCTCTAATCTTTTCACTCTTTCGTCAGCTTTAAACGGCAGGTCCAAGCCGACAAACTCGTTCAGCGTGTCGACCATTTCCACCATTAACGGGGTGATGTCTCGCTCGGTATCGTCTAGCTTTAACAACTGCGACTCAAGCGAAGCAAGCCTTCCGTCTTGATTGGAAATCAACTTTTGAAGTTGGCGCGTATAGACACGCAACTTTTCAGTCTGCAGGGTTTTGGTTTGGAATTTCTGCAGCGACTTAGCTGCCTCACCGTGAAGCTCGTCAATCCGATCCTGAGATCGAGCAGAACGACTGTTGGTACCAGTTGCCGTTTCATGCGCTTCTTCCCACGCTTCGGCGTCCTCCTCTGGCCCAGCATAACCGTTGGAAAGCGGTGCTAGGGAGAGTGCCAAGGCCAGGCCACTTAGGGCGATATATTTTTTAATTATCATTTTAATTGTTTGTCTCCAGCGCAGTGTTACTACTGAAATTGAGTTAGCGCGCTATCAAAGCGTCCGTCTAAATAGAGCTGGATTGCGTAGAGAACCAGCGCCGAGTTAATCCCCGCCAGAATATCGTCCAACATTATCCCAAGCCCACCATGGACTTTTTTGTCGAGAAGATTAATCGGGAACGGCTTGAAAATATCGAAAATCCTAAACAGCACAAACCCCGACACTACCCAAGCCCACAGAGGCCAAGTGCCCGTTCCGAACGCAACAATCGGCAGCATGGTAACGAGGTAGCCAATAATTTCATCCCAGACAATCGAGCCATGATCATGAACACCCATGCGTCTGGCCGTTTCTCCGCATAGGTAAATACCCGCGCCAGAGCCCGCCACAATAATCACCTGGTAAATAAACAGGTCTTGCAGCTGCCAAAGCAGCAAAAATAGCGGAATGGCAACCAAGGTGCCCATGGTTCCAGGACCCACCTTGGCCAATCCAGAACCAAAGCCTAATGCTAGGAACTCGACTGGTCGGCGAATCAATTCGCCGAAAGTAGGAAGAACAATATCTGTCACTTTTTCTTTATCAGTCATATTAGAAATGACGGTAGCCGCCTCGGGTTTCTGCACGGTGTACCGCGTCAGTTTCAGATTCGGTTAAGCCCTGAACATTCAGAGTTAAACCAGCTTGCTCTCGAATAATACCGATTGCAGTAATTTTTGTACGGCTTGATCTCGCTAGTTGCTCAATTTCCGTCGAGCTAGCGGCGGATGTAAACAGCAGCTCATAATCGTCACCACCGCAGAGCGCGGCGAAAATCGAGTCGGCGGAAGAAACGCTGGGGATCAGCTGCATAGCGCGTGGCACGCTTTTTATCTGTAACTCTGCGCCAAGTTTACTAGCGGTCAGAATGTGACCTAGATCGGCAACAAGGCCGTCCGACACATCAATCATCGACGTCGCCACTTCCAGCAGAGCTTGGCCAGCGATGATGCGCGGCTCGGGAAAGTGGAGCTTTGCTAACCACTCTGAAAAAGGCTGCTCACCGGCCTGCTTGGCCGCAAGCGCCGACGCTGCCAAACCTAGCTTTCCAGTCACGTAAATAGTATCGCCCATGTGAGCTCCGCCACGCGTGAGGCTTTTCGCTTGCGGAAGCCAACCCGCAACTTGAACGGTAACCGACAGTGGGCCTCGGGTAGTGTCGCCACCAATCAAATGCACACCGTGGAGTTTGGCTAGCTCAAAAAAGCCTTGGCTAAACTGCTTAAGCCATTCGAGGTCGTCGCTGGGCAGCGTTATAGCCAAGCTAGCCCATGCAGGTTTTGCACCGCTAGCAGCTAGGTCGCTGAGCCCAACCGCTAAGGCCTTGTGGCCAATTCCACGCGAGTCATCATCCGAACCAAAATGAACACCAGAGACCAGCGTGTCAATCGAGAGCGACTGTACAAAACCACTGGGGACTGCGACACGAGCGGTATCATCGCCAATACCCTGAAGTAACCAACCAGGAGCGGGAAACGACGCCTGCGGATCAACAAAACAGTTTTGTATTAGCTCAAACTCGTTCATCGAGTGAGCTCTAAAAGTACGATAGGTTGGTCAACGGAATCGAGC
>JBLHFB010000113.1:0-6268 GCA_047614865.1 Gammaproteobacteria bacterium
GTCGCTCACTGGATGTAATCCCAGGCCCGAGGCTCATTCCATGAGACTGCCATCACTTAACGTTAGAGAGCCTTTTTTATTTACTGGGGTTCAACGAAGTTCTATTCGAACCACTCACCAGTTTCTGCTCGCTCAACCACAATCGCTGGTGGAGTAAAACGTTCGCCGTAAAGCGACGCTAGCTCATTGCAGCGATCAACAAAGCGTTGCATTCCATAGGTATTCACAAACTGAATGTAGCCGCCTGTCCACGGCGGTGCGCCAATCCCGAACATAGAGCCAATGTTGCCATCAACAACGGTGCGCAGAACCCCCTCTTCTAAGCATTTCAACGATTCGATAACGCTGCGGAAAAGCATTCTGTCCTTTACATCGCCAAAGGTAATGCTTGTATCTGCATTGTGGAAACGCTCTATCAAAGTCGGCCAAATGTACTTCTTGCCGCCCTCGGCTGGATACTCGTAATAGCCGCCGCCGTGATGTCTGCCGGCGCGGTCATATTCGTCGACCAAAACCCCCGCTAGATACGCTGTGCCTTCTGGCGCTGCGTCGGCTGGCAACAAACCCAATTTTTTATGTGTCGCCAGAACAGTCACGGCAAGCTTTTGGCTGACTTCATCAGCCGCAGCAAGCGGGCCGGTTGGCATTCCGTAGGCAATACCCGCATTTTCAATTATCGCTGGATGGATCCCTTCAATAACCATGCGGGCGGCTTCGTCCAAAGCGGTTCCGTAAACACGCGAAGTGAAAAATCCAAGAAAATCATTAACTACGATTGGAATCTTACGGATCTGCTTCACAAAATCGAAGGCACGCGCCAAGGTTTCATCGGAAGTATCTGCACCGCAAATAATCTCTACCAACGGCATCTTGTCGACCGGAGAAAAGAAGTGAATTCCAATAAAGTTTGCCGGCTTGCTAGAACCCGCGGCCAGCATGCTAATTGGCAACGTTGAGGTATTACTTCCCCAAACGCCGTTCTCGGCTAGCTGCGGTTCCATTTCCTTAGTAACGTTGTGTTTCAACTCAACGTCTTCAAACACCGCTTCGACAATCAAATCGCAACTCGCCAAGTCGGTCGCTTGGTCGCTTGCTTTTATTTTACTAAGAAATGCCTGTTTCCCAGCTTCGTCCATCCGGCCGCGTTTGATTTGCTTATCGCACAGCATCGCTGAGTAAGCCTTACCTTTGTCAGCGCCGGTTTGGCTAATGTCTTTAAGAACCACCTCGATACCGGCTTTGGCGGCGACGTAAGCGATGCCTTGTCCCATCATTCCAGCGCCGATGATTCCAAGTCGCTGGACCGAGCTAGGTTCTATCCCTTGAGGGCGGCTCGCACCTTTATTTAGCTGGGCCAATTGGAAGAAGCCAGAGGTAATTGTGTTCTTTGCTTCTACGGTAGCAACAAGAGACGATAGCGCGTTGGTTTCAAAGCGCTGTGCTGAGTCGAAATCGACGATGCTTGCCTCAACCGCCGCTTCCAAAATCTTTTGAGGAGCGGGAAGCAGCCCTTTGGTTTGCTTATTGATCATCGCCTGGGTGCCCATTACAAACTGGGCAAGCTTAGGATTGTTGAACGGATTACCACCCGGCACGCGGTGACCGCGTTTCTGCCACGGCCGTTCCCAAACATCCGGGTTGGCTTTAATCCATGATTTACAGGCAGGAATAAGCTGGTCCAGCTCGTCTACTAACTGGTGGACAAGCCCAAGTTCTAAGGCAGCCTCTGGCCGATGGCGAGTTCCTTTGACGAGATGCGGAATCGCCTTCTCTAAGCCTAGTAAATTCACCAACCGAACAACGCCTCCGCCGCCAGGCAATAAGCCCAGACTTACCTCAGGCGTACCTACTTCTACGCTGGGCTTATTCCAAGCAACAAGGTGATGATTGAGCAGTGCTAGCTCGTACCCGCCACCCAACGCTGCACCGTTGATAGCCACAGCACGTGGCACTTGCAGCGCCTCAACACGCGCGAAAAGCGCTTTGGTCTTGGTCAGTGCTTGCTTAAACTCAGCAACGTCTTCGCCTGGCTGGATTTCCAGCATGCTGCGAAGGTTGCCACCCGCGAAAAAGGTTTTCTTTGCAGATGCCCAAACCACCCCAGTCAAGCCTTCTTCAGCTTCTAATCGCTCAACAGTTTCTGCTATTGCTGGCTGAAACTCTTCGTTCATGGAGTTGACCGGTCCGGTCATGTCCATTGTGATGGTTACGATCCCGTCGCTGTCTTTATCGTATTGAAATACATTACTCATAGTGATTTCTTATACCCGCTCAATGATCGTGGCAATACCCATGCCGCCGCCAACGCAGAGTGCCGCTAGGCCACGCTTAACATCGCGACGTTCCATCTCATCTAACAAAGTGCCTAGAATCATGCAGCCTGTCGCACCAATCGGATGACCCATAGCAATCGCGCCGCCGTTTACGTTTACACGCTCGTTATCAATTCCGAGGTCTTTCATAAAACGTAAGGCAACCGAGGCAAACGCTTCGTTGATTTCGAATAGATCAATATCATCGACAGTTAAGCCCGCTTTTTCCATGCACAGCTTGGCAGCTGGACCGGGCCCGGTGAGCATGATGGTGGGCTCTGTTGAGGTGATTTGGGTGGCAACAATTCGCGCGCGAGCGGTTAAGCCATTCTCGATTCCGGCTTTTTCACTACCAACTAGCATTGCGGCAGCACCATCAACAATCCCAGACGAATTGCCGGCGTGATGCACGTGATTAATTGCAGCTACTCCTGGGTATTCGCTCAGCGCGATATCGTCATAGCCCATCGCGCCCATCGCCGCAAACGAAGGCTTCAATGCTGAAAGCGATTCGATGGTGGTACCTGGCTTGATAAAGCTGTCTTTTGCGAGAACAACATCACCAAATTCGTCACACACTGAAACTATCGAGTTTTCGAAGTAACCAGCCTCTTGAGCCGCCTGAGCGCGCTCTTGCGAAAGCACTGCAAAGGCATCTACGTCTTCGCGCGTCCAACCTTCGATGGTGGCGATTAGATCCGCGCCGATCCCCTGAGGAACGAACTTAAGCGCTTTCGCTATCTCTGGGTCTTGCACCATTGGCGCGCCATCGGAACCCATTGGAACGCGTGAGAGGCTATCAACGCCGCCGCCAATACACAGGTCTTCCCAACCGGAAGCAACACGCATCGCCGCCATGTTCACGGCTTCTAAGCCTGAGGCACAGTAACGATTGATTTGTATCGCTGGCGTTGTGACTGCGTAACCGGCCAACTGAGCTGCCTGCTTAGGCAGGTTGCCGCCCTGTTCGCCTACTGGGCCGCCGCAGCCCATGACAATGTCGTCGACGTTCGCGGTATCTAGATTATTGCGATCACGAATCGCACGCAGAACGGTTTCCGCTAGGCGAATGGGTTTGACGCCATGTAGATCCCCGCCTGGTTTCCCTTTGGCGCGGGGTGTACGGACGTGATCGTAGATGTAGGCTGCATTTGGCATGGAGGTCTCCGCTACTTAGGCTGAAATAATTGGTGTTCGATAGTATCGAACTTACCGAGAATTAAGCAAGCACTGAAATCGACACCGGACTTAGCGGTTTTAAGCCAAATTTAGCCACGGCGGATGCACCGAGTTAAACAATCCCAAGTGCGCCGCCGTCGACGCGAATGTTCTGCCCATTAATGAAACTGGCTCGCTCGCTTGCAATAAATGTAACCGCGTTTGCTACGTCTTGTCGTGTTGCTATGCGTCCGCACGGATTGGGGAAATCTCGATTTACAATCTGCTTTTCAATATCTCGCCAGTCATCACCCCAGCCATGCTTCTTCGCCGCCATTCGATAGCCCGCTTCCACTTCATCGGTATGGATTAATCCTGGCGAAACGGTATTCACTGTAATGCCGCTTCCAGCTAACTCTTTGGCAAGGCTAACCGTGAGGTTGGCGAGCGCGCCTTTTGATGCGTAATAATGCGGCATGACTTTATTGGGCTGGGTACTGCCGATCGTTCCCAGTTGGATTATCCGGCCCCATTGACGCTCTTTCATTGAGGCACTAAACCCTTGGATAAGACGCGTGGCTGACAGAACGTTGCGTTGAAACATATCCAGCCATTGCTCGGTACTTAGCTTGTCCCAGCGACCGAAACCAGCGGTGCCGTAGTTGTTTATTAGGATGTCAGGGCCGCTTCCCCCAAGCAGATCTGTTACTTGATCAACAACCGTTAAACATCCCTCTTCGTTACTCAAGTCACCACAAACTAGGTTGCCGCTGATTTGAGACATCGAATGCCGGATGACTTTAACGCCCTCCGCTTCTAACGCATCCGCGATAACCGCGCCTGTTCCACGGTTTGACCCCGAAACAAAAGCGCCCTTCCCACTCAGTCCTAAATTCATATTAGCTAACGGCCTTTTCAAGCTGGGCGACACGTAATTCAAGAGCTGCAATTCGCTCAATCAATTCGTCGCTATTGGCACCGCGGCTAACTCTCGCCGGTGCTTCGACAGCTGCGGCTATAAGCTCGGCAACCGCTTCTTTGCCACAAACCAAGGAAATAAACCGGGTTTCTTTTTGACCAGCCATTCTGTCCAGTTCTAGCAAGCGCGGTGGTGAACTGCGTTTGAGGATATCGATAGCGCGATCAAGTTCTTCCATCGATTTTGGGCCAGCAATGTTGTCGCTGTGAGATTTAAGCTCAGACTTGGTTTGTGGCCCACGCAAGGTAGTCGCTACCAACACGCCCGCTTCGCTGGCGTCTAGGCCCCAAACAATCCGCAAACGCTGTTTCCATTTAATTGCACGTGCGCTGGAATCGTCGCGGCGGACCAGTTCACGTAGTTCAAGACTATTCAACGCAGCTCCGACTTCGGCTTCAGTAAGCGCCATAACGGGGTTGCGAGCGTTCTTTTGATTAGACGCTTGCACCAAAGCGTTAGTCGAAAGCGGATAGTACTGTGGCGTGGTCAATGATTTTTCAAAAAGCACCGCCAGAACACGAGCTTCGGCAACGCTAAGCGGATTGTGGTTGTCCATATTCGGTTCCTTGTATAGTAGTGGCATGGTAACTCAACAGCTACAAGACCTAGCTCTCCTTCAGTCGGTATTTCTCCGCAGCGTGGGGGCAGATCACAATATCGTCGCCAATCGTCAGCTGCCCTGTTATCCGGATAGCGACAATTTGGTCTTGGCCGCAAAAAGCCAAAGCGGTCGCGAGTATCTTCTTGAACCCGCAGCAGCTAAAGCGTGGGTAGCCATGCACGCAGCGGCAGTGAGTGACGACATCTCGCTAATTATGATTTCTGCTTTTAGAAGTTTCTCCTATCAAGCTGATCTAATTCGTAGAAAAGTTTCTTTCGGGCAAAGCGTTAACGAGGTTTTGGCAATTTTGGCACCGCCTGGTTGCAGTGAGCACCACACTGGCATGGCCTGCGATATCGGCACCATGGGCTGTGCTCCGGCCGAAGAAGAGTTTGAAAATACAGCGGCATTCGAATGGCTGCAAGCCAATGCGATAAATTTTGGTTTTAGCCTCTCGTTTCCGAGAGATAATGGCTTTGGCTATATATACGAGCCCTGGCACTGGCGCTTCTCAGCATCACCTTTGCGAGAGGGATAGATCAAGAAGTTATGCATAATTTATGACATATGACTCAGCTTTTACAGCGTATATCTAGTAATGCCTAAAGCCTTCAAGGCGTGGCGCGATCAATATCAACCAAAACGATACCTTGAGGAGACACTCAAATGAAATGGCAATTACCGTTGCTAGCTGCCGCTAGTATTTTTATCTCAGCCTGTGGTGCACCATCTGTGCCGGTTGCTGTGCTTGATTCAGGCGCCATCCCAGGTATTCCTGTGGAAGGTCGAGCTGGCACCGAGTTGCAAATTAAAATCCCCTCGGATGTCGATGGCGAGGTGATAGCGTTCACGATCATCGAGCCCCACTTCGTTGCCCCCAACATTACATCGCCACTGATTCTGCATTCTCATGGCTATGCGGGGGCCCGTGCGCGTACGCGACCGACTAGTGGAATTCTTGGCGGCCTACTCGACGAAGGCATGGGCGTATTATCTTTAGACGAGCGCGGCAATGGTGAGTCTGGTGGAGAAGTTAGAATCCTCGATCCTGAGTTTGAAGGGAAAGATTGGCTTCAAGTGCTCGATTGGGCAGAAGACAATCTCGAGTGGTTACGTTATGAAAACGCTTCCGACATTGAAATAGACAAAGGCGAGCCTGGCGCTAACCCTGTCATGGGCGCAGTCGGCAGCAGTTACGGCGGAGGATTCCAACATCTA